>JALHUF010000571.1 GCA_022866195.1 Terriglobia bacterium | reverse complement strand
GGCATCGTTGCTGTAACCCCGAGTGCGCCTATCACTGTGTTCGGCCTGGCGTCCGTGCTGTCGCGCGGGCACTGCATTGACACGATTCTAATCGCCATGGTGGCCATGGGACTCACGGCGATCAGTTACGGGCGTATGGCCTCTGTCTATCCAGCTGCCGGCTCCGCCTACACATTTGTGGGCCGCGGGTTGAATCCCCATATCGGCTTCATGACTGGCTGGTCGATGCTTCTTTGTTACCTCATCATTCCGCTGTTCTGCGTCATTTACGGGACGCTGATCCTGCAGCGGGTCTTCCCGCAGGTTCCCTACGTGCTTAGCGCCGCAGGGTTTGCGGGAACGATGACCTTTCTAAATCTGCGTGGCATCCGTACGACCGCACGCACCAACCAAATCCTTCTGGCGTTCATGGGAACGGTGCTCGTGACCTACGAAGTTATGGCGGTCCGCTATCTGCTCAACACTCAAGGGTGGGGCGGGGTGTTTTCACTTCGTCCTTTTTACAATCCTGCGACTTTCGATTTCGGCGCACTTTCCACTGCCACATCCTTTGCTGCGCTCACCTATATTGGCGTGGACAGCGTCGCCACGCTGGCCGAAGACGTGAAGAAACCACGCCATGTTCTCCTGGCTACCACATTAGTCTGCCTGTTTACCGGCATTTTCGGCGGATCGATCGTGTACCTTGGCCAGCGCGTCTGGCCAGATTACCAAACGTTTTCCAATGTTGAAACCGCCTTCATGGACGTCACCCGCCTCGTCGGTGGGACGGGGCTCTTTCAGGCCATGGCTCTCCTGCTGGTTATGGCCAATCTAGGTAGTGGACTGACCGGGCAAGTCGGGTCCGCACGTCTGCTTTTCGGAATGGGTAGAGACAACGTCTTGCCGCGTCGAGTCTTCGCGCATCTGGATCCCAAGCGCAACACGCCCACGTACAACATCTGGATCATGGGGATCTTAGCCTTTGGAGGCGCGCTGGTTATGAAGTACGAGCTCGCCGGCGAGGTTCTCAACTTCGGCGCTTTTCTCACTTTCGCAGGGGTGAACTTGGCTGCTCTGCGTCAATTCTATTTCAGGAAGCAACCGGGGAGAAAGGGACGACTGCTGATTGACGGCTTCCTGCCTGCCCTCGGCAGTCTGTTTTGTCTATGGATCTGCTGGAACCTCCCGCCGGTCGCAAAGACCGCGGGCGTACTCTGGCTTCTCGCGGGCTTCGTTTACAGTGCCATCAGGACCCGCGGCTTTCGCACCGAGCCGGCAATGATTGACTTCAGCGAATCGTAATCTGAGCCTAATTGATCTTCAGGGGGAACCTCAACTTACTTCGGGATCAGTTCTCCTCCAGCCACTGCGCCATAGCACGCATGATGATCGAAAACGACACCGCGCCGGGATCCGGATGACCCAGAACACGGTCGCCTAACCGGCTGGCCCGGCCGACCCGAGCGCGCATTCCTGCGGTATTCTGCGCAGCGGTCCCAGCAGCCAGGCTAGCCCGGGAGAGCATGTTTGGAAGGCTCTGGTCGGCTTCCGCCGTAGTGGCGACGGCCTGATTGGCAGCATGCACGGCGTCCAGAATCGTCTTGTCACCTGGCTTCGCTTTGCCAGCACTGGCGACCGCAGTCTCCATCGAGTTGAGGAGCACTCGCAACTCGCTCGTCCCGATTTCCTTGCAGCCCTGCAAGGCCGCGCCGGCGGACATCAGCATTCTCCCCAGCAGGACACCGATCGCGCCCCCTGTAGCACCCATGAAGGCGGCCCCCGACTCGGTCAGGACGCCATCGATCGTCACGCTGGCGTCAAGAGCGCCAACCTTTGCCTTCACCGCCTCAAAACCCACCCGCATGGTGATCCCGTGATCTCCATCGCCGATTGCGCCGTCCAGTGAGTTGAGGTATGCCTCTTCCTTTCCAATGGCTTCGGCAACGAAACAAAGAATCCGGCGCAGATCCGGTGGGGTGATGTTGAGCTTCGGCATTCGTTACCCCTGTATGAAGGCCGGCGATTCCGCGGGAGCCAACAGTAGACGCTTTAGCTCGGAGTCCAGCCGCATAATGCTGATCGAACAACCCGCCATGTCGAGCGAGGTGGCGTAGTTCCCCACGTACGAACGGCAGACACTCAACCCGGCCTCGCGCAGGAGCCGGCTAACAGCACGAAAGATAATGAAGAGCTCGCACAAGGGCGTCGCACCCAACCCGTTCACCAGGACGGCGACCTCTTCCCCGGGTCTTGCCGGCAGGTCAGCCAGGATGCGGCGGACCATCTCTCCGGCCACCTGATCGGCTGGAAGCAATGCGCCCCGCTGAACACCGGGTTCGCCGTGCAGCCCCATGCCGATCTCCATGTCCTGATCGGAAATCTCAAAGATCGTGCGCCCCGAGGCGGGAATGACGCAGGAGGTTAGCGCGACACCCATGCTTCGCGTGCTGTCATTGGCTTTTTCCGCCGCCGCCGTTGCTCCGTTCAAGTCAGCCTTCTCCTCTGCCCGGGCGGCCGCCACTTTTATGACGAAGAAGTCGCCCGCAATGCCACGACGGTCGCCCCACCGGTCCGGGGGTGCGGAAGCCACATCATCGGAGATGCGGACAGTGGAAACCTTAATTCCCTCTCGCCCCAGCATCTCCGCCGCCATGTCGAAGTTCAGGACATCGCCGGAGTAGTTCCCGTACAAGAGCAAAATCCCGGCGCCACCATGGATGGCCTTGGCGGTCTGGTAGATCGGTTGAGGAGGTGGAGAGGTGAATATGTTCCCTGCTACACTCCCATCGGCCAGGCCGCGACCCACGAAACCGGCGAACATGGGTTCATGCCCACTTCCGCCGCCGGATAGGATGGCCACCTTCCCCGAAACCGGGGCGTCTTGACGAACGACGGCCGTCAAGTTATCCAGCTGGCGGAGATACTGAGGGTAGGCAAGTGCCAGTCCCTCGATCGTTTGGACAGCTACAGCATAGGGATCATTAATGAGCTTCTTCATGGATGGGGTGTCTCCAGAGGCCGATTGCCTTGCATCAAGAAGTCTGTTCCGTGGGCATAGATGCTCTACGGCAATGTGACAGAGGCCTTATGTAGTCAAATGTGCGTCTTGAACACTTGTGAGATTAACCTGCCTCGATGAATAAGGTCAGGCTAGTCTGCTTCCCTAGCAGACATACTGTTTCAGATACTCATAGGTTTCATCCAGCTCTTCTAGGAGCTTCTCTTCCTCGAACTCAAAGGGGTGGATCAATTCCGGAAACAGGTAGACCTCTTCCGCTCCAGATTCTTCCAGGGCTTTGATGACTTTGTCCATCTTAACCACGCCCTCGGCGTTACGCGCCCTGGTGAAGCACCAATGCCTGTCCCAGACCCCGTCCGTCTGCTGCAGATGAACGGCCGGCGAAAGCGCGCCCAGCTCCCTTAGCCAAAGGTAAGTGTCACGATCCTTGCCGGTCACCTCATAACTGCACTGGTGGCCCACATCGAGAAGGAAATGAATGGGGATTGGGACATTCCGGTTTAGACGCTCGTGGAGCTTTCTGGCCTCGTCGAGGTGGATGAGCATCTCTCGACCGATGGGGGCCGGTTCCCAAAGCAAGAATCTCAAATTCTGCGCGGCAGCGTAACGGGCAAAGGCTTGCATGCCTTCCACCAGGGCCTCCATCAAGGACTCCCGCTTACTGGGATCCCGGTAATCCCTCATGCTGGCGGCAGCAATGGGTCCTCCAACCCCCTGGGCGCCCAGTTGTCCGGCGGTGATTGACGCGAGTTCGCACCACCTTAGTGCATCCTTCCTTAACTCCGGGAAAGGATGGAGCAGTAGATTGTAGGTATAGGCCGCCGCCCCGATGAAGGCGCTGTGAATCTCGAAGCCATACTTCTTCGACGCTTCTTTCACTTTATCGCACAT
>JALHUF010000570.1 GCA_022866195.1 Terriglobia bacterium | reverse complement strand
CCATGCCGCGGTGCGGGTGGGTTTTGGGATGATCCGGGAAGCAGTGCGTGCCGGGAAGGGCATTGGTGAGTACGATCTCCAGCAGGAAATGGCGCGCCTATTCGAGGCACACGGTATTGTCTCCGACGAACCACCCAATGTATCGGTCCATCGCAACTCCGCGAATCCTCACTATTTGCCCACCCGGGAGAGCTCGCAGCCGATTCGCGCCGGTGACCTAGTGCTCCTGGATGTGTGGGGAAAGCTCAAGCAGCCCGGCGCCGTCTATTTCGACATCACCTGGATGGGATACGTGGGCGAGGAAGTTCCTCGCCAGTACGCTGAAATCTTCGAAATCGTGCAGGGGGCGCGCGACGCGGCGGTGAATTTGGTCCAACAGGCCATGCGGGAAGGCCGCCCTCTGCGTGGCTACCAGGTGGATGACGCGGCGCGGGGCGTCATCGAGCGCCACGGTTACGGTGAGTTCTTCGTGCATCGCACGGGGCACTCCATCGGGGAAGATGTCCACGGCAACGGCGCCAACATGGACAACTTCGAGACGCGCGACGATCGCCGGATCATTCCGCGCACTTGCTTTTCGGTGGAGCCGGGAATTTACCTTGCGGAATTCGGCGTGCGCAGTGAAGTCAACGTCTATGTTGAGGAGCACGATGCGCGAGTGACCGGAGAAGTGCAGCAAGCCGTGGTTCCGATTCTATCGCAGCCGGCTGAATAGCGAGGTGCGCCGCCCCTTGCTTGTTGGCAAGGGTTCTCTTGCCCACAATTTGCCTTGTCAGGTGCCAAGCCGTGCCCGTTGTGGCCTCGGGGATTGTCAGCGCAGGAGTGGGATGTTAGGATTTCGGGGCGCGCGAGACTGTGGCGCCTGCCTTGGGCGGGCGCGAAGCCATTCAAGCTCTTTTCTACGAGGTAGAGCGTGAGACCAAAAACACTGGTTCGACAGTTTGGGATCCTGGGAATGCTGCTGGCTGTAACCGCACCCGTCCTGGCCGAGCGTCCGCCCGCGGCGCCGGCAAAGGTCTTTCCCTACGCCATCCACAAGAAGACGCTGGCGAACGGCCTCGACGTGGTGGTGGTTGAGACGCCGGAATTCAAAAACGTGCTCAGTTACAACACGCTGGTGATGGCCGGGTCGCGCAACGAGCTGGAGAAAGGGAAGACTGGCCTGGCGCATCTGTTCGAGCACATTCTTTTCCGCCACGCCTACAATGGCCAGGCAGGTGCTTACCAGGACCTGATGGAGCGTCTGGGGACGCATAACAACGCTTGGACGTGGTTTGACATCACTTTCTATCACCCCTTGACCTTCACCTCGAATCTCGCCGGGCGCACGCTGGGCGCCGAGCAACTGCCGGGGGTGATCGAGCTGGAGGCGTCGCGCTTCGCCGCGCTGGATTTCAACGAGAAGATTTTCAAGACCGAAACCGGGGCCGTGCTCGGTGAGTACCGCAACAGTTCCACGTTCCCGACGTTGCGCATGAGCGAGCGCCTCCTGGCGCTGGCTTTCCCGGATCACCCTTACGGCCACGAAACCATCGGCTACTATGAAGACGTCGTCGCGATGCCAGATCATTACGAAGCCGCGCGGGCGTTCTACGACACTTATTACCGTCCCAACAACTGTGTACTGGTAATCGCCGGCGATGTGAAGGCCGACGAGGTCTTCGCCCAGGCCGAGGCGCGTTATCGGGATTGGCAGCCCAAGCCCGTGAAGCCGGTGCCCGAAGCGGCGCCGCTCCAGGGGCCGAAACGCGAGCAGGTGGGCTGGCCGGCGGATGTCGCGCCGCGGCTTTACGTTGCCTATCGACAGCCTCGCTTTGAGACCGCCTCCGTGGAGACGGCCCTGGGCCAGTTGCTCGCTGAGCTGCTGGTTTCGCGCTCGGCGCCCCTCTACAAGAAGCTGCGCTTCGAGAAGCAGACGGTCAGCGAGTTGGCCTTCGGTGAGGGAACCCAAGGGTTCGAGAGCTTCGACCCGCGGCTGGCCATCTTCGACGCGCAGCTCTTCAAGGAGCAGTACGCGCCGAAGGGTGCGGCCTACTTCGATGAGGTTATCCGCGACATCGAGCAGGGAGCGGAGGATTTGAAGCAGTTCTCGCGGCAAAAGGACGCGAAGCAAATCCTCCAGACCCTGAAGAGCAAGTATCGTTACGACTTCCTGGCGGCGATGTCGAGCCCGGCCGCGATCGCGCAGATCCTTGCCTGGTACTACCGCTTCGAGCGCAATCCGGAAGTTTTCGAGAAGTTGCTGGGGTCGGTGGAGCGGCTCCAGCCCAAGGACGTCGACGCTTTTGCCAGGAAATACTTCGTGCCGCAGAACCAGGTGATCATCACCCTCGCTTACCAGGCGGCGAAGGCAGAGAAATAGCGTCTGTCTGATGCCGGCCCGGCACTTGCCGGGCCGGGCAAACGCGGCTTGTGGGTCGGGGGCGTGGCGTTGGCTTGAACGTGGAGGATTGAGTGGTGAACATGCAACGTAGAGTTTTATTGGTCCTTCTCGCACTGGCGCTGCCGTTCGCATTGGCGGCACAGCAGCCTAAAGTGGTGACGGTCGATTCCTCGTCACCGCTGCTGAAAGTGAAAGTAACGGTCAAGGCCGGCTCCGCGGCCGACCCGGCAGGACAGGAAGGTCTCGCGTACATGACCGGCCGCCTGCTGCTCGAAGGCGGATACGGTGATCCGAAGAAGCCTGTCACCAAAGAGCAACTCGCGGAAATCACGCGGCCCTGGGGCGAGGGCGCTTATCCTCAGGTGCTCGTCGGTAAGGAGACCAGCACTTTTTCGGTCACGATCCCGCGCGAGGTCTTCACCGATTACGTGGCCCGCGTCCTGCGGCCGCTGTTCACCGAGCCCCTGTTTGCCTCGACTGAACTCGACCGGGTACGAAAGGAAACGCTGGAAGAAATCCGCTCCGCTTTGCGTTTCCAGCGGATTGAGCTGCTGGGACTGCTTGCGCTGGACAACGACATCCACAATGGCACCTCTTACGCTCATCTGACAGAGGGCACGGTGCGCGGGCTGGAGCAGGTGAAGCCGGAAGCCGTGCGGAGTTTCTACCGGACGTGGTATCGGCCGGAAAACCTGACCGTCGCCGTGAGCACCCAGGATGCGGTAATTGTCAATGGGTTGCGGGAAGCGCTGGCGGGCGTTGGCCAACGTGCGGGCGATGCCGCCGCGCTCAGTCCGCGCGCTGTCGAAGCCCCGGCGCTGGTCGCGGGCCGGCATGTCACGATTATCGGCCTGCCGAAAGCCATCGCCACCGGCTTGCACGCGGGGTTTCCGATTCCTGTGACCCGCGCGGACCCGGATTTCTGGCCGCTTTATGTGGCCAACGTGTGGTTCGGAACTCACCGCGACAGCTTCTCGCACCTCTACCAGGTCATCCGGGAGGAGCGCGGTTACAATTACGGAGACTATTCCTACATCGAGTATTTCGAGGCACGCCCGATGTATATGTTTCCTCCCACGAATTCGCCGCGCCGCTACCAGTACTTCAGCATCTGGATCCGCACGGTGAGCCATGACCACGCGCACCACCTGATGAAAGCCCTCACCTGGGAACTGGAGAATGTGGTGCGCAACGGATTGACCCCGGAGCAGGTAGAAGCAGCCAAAAACATGGCTCGGGTCCTTTACCTGAGCCTGGCGGAAAACGTTGACCGGCTGGTAGGGTACAAACTGGATGATGAGTTCTACGGGCTCACGCCGGGTTATCTGGACCAGTACCTGGCGCGGATTGACGCGGTGACGCCGGAGGCGGTCAACGCCGCGATCCGCAAGTATCTCCAGACGGAGAACCTTCGCTACGTGGTCGTCACTGATCAGAGTGTGGCCGACAAGCGCGCGGACGATATCGCCAACAACCGCAGCGCCAGCGGTAAAACCCCCAAGCAGTACCAACTCGATTCGGAACAGCGCGAGGGGGTCCAGTACTGGCTCGTGCCCGAAGGCCGGCTGAAGACTCTCCAGCAGGACGCTGTCTGGGAGGCCTATCGGCTCGATATCCCGCGTTCGAACATTCGAATTATCAAAGCCGAGCAGATGTTCGAGACGGCGGCGATGCCGCAATAGATTCCCCCTACTGCCCACGGCCCCATGGACCGGCGCGCATATCGCGTGGTGATTGAGGTGTGTGGCAGCGCGCCTGCCTGTATTTCAAACCCCGCGAGGTTCGCGCCACCCCGAGCGGTTATGCTTCGGTGACAGGCTTGACCTTCGGAATCAGTACCTGTACCAGGCCCATGGCCAGCGGATGCATGACGCTGGCGATGATGAAGAGCGGCACGTAAGTGTGAAACCATTGGAGCACGTATCCCGCCACGGTCGCAATAATCACCCCACCTACCGCGCCCGCCGCGCCACCCAGTCCTACCACTGAGCCCAGGTCCCTTTTCGGAAACATATCAGAGGCCAGCGTAAAGACGTTCGCCGACCAGGCCTGATGTGACGCCATGGCAATGGAGATGAGCGCCAAGGCCAGCTGGGCGTTCGGGGCGAAGACCGCTGCCACTCCCGCGGGCATGCAAAACGCGAAGATCACCATGGTGGTCTTCCGCGCGCGGCTGACCGACCAGCCGCATTTGATCCAGTGCCCCGAAAGCCACCCCCCCAGCACGCTGCCACCGTCTGCTACCAGATAAGGTATCCAGGAGAAATAGGCGAGGTCCTGCGCGGTAAAACCGCGCGCCTGCTGAAGATACGACGGCAGCCAGAAGACGTAGAACCACCAGATGGGGTCGGTCATGAACTTCGCAGTAATAAATCCCCAAGCCTGGCGATAGCTGAGGATTTTCCGCCAGGGAATCTTGGGTCCGGATTCAGTTGCCCCCTCGCCGTCGCTGCTTTGAATATGGCGCAGCTCATCTTCGGTGAGGCGGGGATGTTGGCCGGGCAGACGGTAAACCATCAACCACAAGATCAGCCAGATGAAACCCACGGCGCCCGTGGCAATGAAGGCCATTTGCCAGCCCCACTTCAGGGCTAGCCAGATGGCCAGCGGCGGAGTGAGCATGGCGCCCACATTCGTCCCGGCGTTGAAGAGACCTATGGCTAACGCTCTCTCCTTTACGGGGAACCATTCGGCGACCGTCTTGATTGCGGCGGGGAAATTCCCGGCCTCACCCGCCCCCAAGAAAAACCTGGCAACTCCGAAAGAGAAGGCCCCGCGCGCGAGCGCGTGAGCCATGGCAGCAATAGACCACCAGGCTATCGCCAACGCGTAGCCAACGCGCGTCCCCAGCCGGTCAATGGCGGCCCCCGACACGATCATCATGATGGCGTACGCCACCATGAAGGCGTTGATAATCCAGCCATAGTCGCTCTCGGACCAGTGCAGTTGGGGTTGCAGAAAATGCGGCTTCAGGACGCCGATAGTCTGGCGGTCAATGTAGTTAATCGTCGTGGCAAAAAACAGCAGCGCGCAAATGTACCAACGCAGGTGCGGAATCTTGAAGCGCAGCGAGGGAGATGGGCTGACGTGGGCCGCGCTTGAGGGTGAATCCATTATGCTCCAGGAAACCAATTGTTACTGCCCCGCGGCCGAGGTGATGAGCAGCCTCTTCCGCCCCCGCTTGCGCTGGCGCCATTCTCGCTGCGCCCGCCGCGGCGGGACTTGCCGGGTGCGCGGGATTCTATGACGAGACTAATGCTCTGTCCATCTCAGAACTCAGGTTGAGGGCACGGAGGCGCTTTGCCAACTCGGTTGCCTGTGGCATACTGGCGGCCTGCTTAGTAGCGGCATGGCTATGCCCACTGCCTAAGGACGAGCTTGCCGGCCATGTCGAAGAGCTTGTTGACCAAGCGCGAATTCGTACGTTACGGTGCAGGCGGCGCTGCCGTGGCGGCAAACCCTGGCGACTTGTCTGAGCCAGGATTGGCCCGGCAGGTCATCTGACCGACGCGTATCCGCGGCGATCGGTGACCGCCGGAGGTACGGAAAAGCAGTGACTAGTGACGAGTGACAAGCAAGAAGAACAGGTTTTTGCTCGTCACTTGTCACTGATCACTGTTCACTGTCCTTTCACCCAGGCATGGCGCGGGTCGTCGGCCCAGGCGCCGTAGCGGCGCTCTTCTCCGGCCAGCACCCAGGTGTAGTGAAGCTGGTATCCCGGGGCGGCAACCACGGGATGGTAGCCCTTGGGCAACAGGACAGTGTCGCCATCTTCGACGACGAAGACGGTGGAGAATCCTTCGGGATCCTCAGGCGCCGTGTATGTCCAAATGAAGCCGTAACCCTGTGAAGGTTTCACGCGGAAGAAGTAAATCTCCTCCAGAACGGCTTCCTGCGGCGGATTCGAACGGTCGTGCTTGTGGGGCGGATAGCTGGACCAGTTGCCTGGCGGATTCAGGGTCTCGCCAGCGAGCAACCGGTCGGCGGGAACATTCTCGGCGAGCGCGGAGTAGACCGTCCGCTGCCAGTTGCCGCGCCCGACTTGCCGCGCCACCACCGCCGGGCCTTCCAGCAAGGCGGGCGGCGCGGTGGCCTGCGAAGGCGCCGAAAATATTCCGACGTCGAGAGAATCCGCAGTAGTTACGACCTCGTAGGTGCTTTGCGGCGGAATGTAGACCATCACCGGTGGGCCCGAGAAGACGTCGGCGCGCTCGCCCACCAGAGGATAGATTTCATTTTCCTTCCCGGCCCTTTCGATGGTGACGGACGCGCTGCCCGCGAAAACATCCAGCACGCACTCGCGGGAGCCGGTCCGCCCGATGTAGTTGTCGCCTTTGGTGAGTTGCAGCCGGGCAAAATCCAGGAAGCGCAGTGTCCCCGCCGGGACAATTTCCTGGTACTTGCCGGTAGTTCGCGATTTAATAAGCCGGTCCATGGAAACCTCAGCACAGGAAATGTATTGCCGCCGCATTATATGACAGAAGCCAGCGCGGGCTGGTGGGCCAATTTCCGACGACGCCGGTCGCCGTCCGATGAGACGAGTGAATTCACCCAGGGAGAAAAGCAATGGACAATCGCAGGGAATTCTTGACGAAGCTGGCCGCGGCAAGTGCGGCGCTTGTGCCCCTCAGGGCATTTGGCCCTACTGCGCGGGCAGGAGCACTGGAGGATGGCGGCGCGACTGAAGGCGCCGCGCAGGATCTGCGGGGCGGGGCGTTGTATCGTTCGCCTAAGATCTTTTTTGGCGCCGACTACTACCCCGAGGCGTGGGAAGAATCCCGTTGGCCCACCGACGTCAGCATGATGCGCGAGGCTAGATTCAATATCGTCCGCATGGCGGAATTTGCCTGGGCGCGCATCGAGCCCGTGGAAGGCGAACTCGACTTCGACTGGCTCGACCGCATTGTGGATTTGCTCTGGAAGAACGGCATCCAGACGCTGATGGGCACGCCCACCTCGCAGCCGCCTCCCTGGCTCTATCAGAAGTACCCTGACCTCTATCCCGTCAACGCCGAAGGCATCCGCTACAACTTCGGCGGGCGATATCTCTATTGCTTCAATCACCCAGGGATGGCCGAGTACACGCGGAAAATCGTCTCGGCCATTGCCAAGCGTTATGCCAACCAGCCTGCGGTGGTCGGGGGGCACCCGGACAACGAGTTTGGTCACGTCACGCGCGAGTGCTACTGCAAGGAATACTGTGAGCCGGCGTTTCACAAGTGGCTGGAAGCTCGTTACGGCACTCTCAATAAGCTGAACGCAGTCTGGGGCACCTCTTTCTGGAGCCAGATCTATTCCGATTGGTCGCAGATCCCTCTGCCACGCCTCACCCAGCAGCAGGACAATCCGGCGCTCATCCTTGACTATCGAAGGTTCTGGAGCGACACGGTCGTCGGCTACCAGAAGTTGCAGGTGGATATCCTGGCCGAGATTGCTCCGCGTCAATT
>JALHUF010000569.1 GCA_022866195.1 Terriglobia bacterium | reverse complement strand
GCGAGCAAGACACGGGCGCCACTTTCCGTCATTCCAGCCAAACATGTTGAATCTTACGTCTTCCGGCATTAGACTCTGGAGGAAGGACTAGTGATTTGCTGTCATGAAAACCAGCATTCTCATAGTTGATGATGAAGAAGTAGCGCGGACCTTCTGCGCCGATGTGCTGAGCGAACTCGGGTTCAAAGTGCAGGCGGCCGAGTCTGCCAAGCTGGCGCTTGAGATGCTGGAGAGTGGGCAAGTCGACGTGGTTCTTGCCGACGTGCGCATGCCCGGCATAAGCGGCCTGGAGCTGCTCAAGGTGATTCGGGAGACCTACCCCGACATCGATATCGTGATGATGACCGGCTACGGCACGGTTTCCTCGGCAGTCCAGGCCATGAAGCTGGGTGCTTATGACTACCTGACCAAGCCCCTGAAGGTAGATGACCTCACGCACCTGTTCCAGCGGCTGGTCGAGAAGCAAGAGCTGGCCGCAGAGAACCGTCTGCTGCGGGAGCAGGTAAAGACCCACCAGGGATTTGCCAACCTGATCGGCACCTCGCCGAAGATGCAGAAGGTTTACCGCCTGATCCTGAAGGTGGCCCCCAAGCGTCACCCGGTGGTGATCGTGGGGGAGAGTGGCACAGGCAAGGAGCTGGTGGCGCGGGCCATTCATGCCTACAGTCCCTGGTCCAAGAAGCCTTTCGTGCCTGTCGATTGCGGGGCTCTGACCCCTACTCTGATCGAGAGCGAACTGTTCGGGCACGTGCGTGGCGCCTTCACCGGAGCTACCCAATCCCGTCTGGGCCTTTTGGCCACCGCGCAGGGCGGGACCGTCTTCCTCGATGAGGTCGCCGAACTGCCGGTGGAACTGCAGGCTAAGCTGCTGCGCGCCCTCCAGGAGCGTGAGATCAAGCCCATCGGGTCGAATGAGCGGACGCGGCTGGACGCCCGGATTGTCGCCGCCACCAACCACGACTTGCAGGCCGCGATCCGGCGGGGCGACTTTCGCAAGGAGTTGTACTTTCGTTTGGATGTGGTTTCGATCAAGATCCCACCCCTGCGCGAACGGAAAAGCGATATCCCCGCCTTGGTGCACTTTTTCCTCGAGCGCTACGGCGGCAGCGACGCGACCATCACGGGCATTTCCTATGAAGCCATGACTCTCCTGATGAGCTACGACTGGCCGGGCAACGTGCGCGAAGTTGAGAATTGCGTTCAGCGTGCCCTGGCCCTGGGCTCGGGGTCACTCATCCAGGTCAAGGATTTGCCCTCCAATATACTGCACCACCTGCGGACTGCCCCGGACAGCCAGGAGCCTGCGAGTCTTAAAGAATTGGAGCGGCGAGCCATCCTCCAGGCGCTCGAAACCACCCACGGTGACCGCCTGCGCGCGGCCCAACTGCTCGGCATTGGAAAGACCACCATCTACCGAAAGCTCAAGGAATACGGCATTGAAGGTGCCCCCAACGTTTCCCGCTCGGCCTGATTGCCGTCTTGCCCTCACCACGTAGGCAAGCATTTCCTGACCTGACTTCTCTTTCTCCGGCGGGGCTTGAAGAAGACGTACCACACTACTAATTGCGGATTGACGATTTGCCATCTAGGATGTGAGGCGGAAAGGTTCGGATTGGTGACTTCCCGCTTGGGCTGGCGATCCAGCACGAACAAATCGACAATCACCAATCTGCAAGCACCAATTCCGCCTGATGGCCACCATCGCGCTTGACGCCACCTACACGGTTGATCCCCAGCCTTCCGGCATGGCCGTCTATTCCCGCAGGCTGATCGAGTCGCTGGCGGCGCTCGAGACGACGCATCACTTTCTGCTTTGTTACCGGCTCTCCCGATTCGGTCGGCGACGCGAATTCTTGCTGCCTGGAGCGCGCCGGCCAACGTTCTCGATGCGGTTCTTTCAGGAGCCATTCACCTTCTGGCTGCCCTGGCAGGCACGCCTGTTCCATAGCCTGGCGCAACGCCCGCCGGCGTTCCACTTCGAGAAAGAGGTGGTCACGGTCCACGACGTTTTTCCGCTCACCGGGCGGGACTACTCCACCCCCGAATTCCAGCGCAAAGTCTCGGCCCTGCTTTTGGAGGCAGTCAAACGCGCGGCACGAGTTATTGCCGTGTCCCGCTACACGGCTGACCAACTGGTGCAACACGCGGGCGTCGCGAAGGAGAAGATTCGCGTCATCCATGAAGGCGTGGACTCACCCGCGCGCCTGCTGACGCCGGAAGAGCGTTCCCAGGAGCGCCAGCGTCTGGTGGGCCAGGGAAACAGGATGCTGCTCAGTGTCGGCGCGCTGCAAACTCGCAAGAACACGCTCAACACCCTGCGCGCTTTGGCCAGCCTGCCGCTGTGCTACCGGTTGGTCCTGGCGGGAGGCGAGGGTCACGGCAGCGAGGCCATCCATGACTTCATTCGTAAGGAACGGCTGGAGTCGCGCGTAGTGGTGCTGGGCCATGTCCCGGCGGCGCATCTGCCCGTTCTTTATCAGGCCGCAAGCGTCCTTGTATTTCCCTCTTTTGAGGAAGGCTTTGGCCTGCCGGTTCTCGAAGCGATGGCGCATGGACTCCCGGTGGTCGCCGCCCATACCTCTTCACTGCCGGAGGTGGGTGGGGATGCCGCCCTGTACTGTGACCCGCACGAGCCGCGCGACATCGCCGAGAAAATCATGCGGATCGCAGAAGACACGGCTCTGCGGGAGGAGATGATTGCGCGCGGTTTGGCGCGGGCCCGCCAATTCACGTGGCGACGCACGGCGGAGCAGACCTGTCAGGTCTATGACGAAGTGCTGGCGATGTAGCTTCTGCGCTCGCGCCGAGCCTCGGGGCGGCGAATGTGCTCGGGGCTGGGTTGTCCTGCTGGCCGGGCAGCGAGCAAGTGGGGACAGAACGTCGCAGGCCAGCTATTCGCCATTGAGACTAGCTTGAAGTCTTGTTAGACTTTGTGGAGAAAGATGAGCCGCTCGGGGAGGTGAGCGATGAGAAAGTTTCTCGTGGGGGCGATGGGCCTGATGGCTTTTTCGATCACTGTGTGGTCGGCGGAGCTTTGGAACACCAAGCCGGTACGCGAGTGGACGCGCGAAGAAACGCAACAGTTCCTGCGCGCATCACCTTGGGCGCACCGGGTGGTCGTGGGGGGCTCACTGCTGGACACGGGGACGGTCGAGGACACGGCTGGGGAACGTGCGGGTCAGGGGGAAATGTCCGGCGCTTCGGGGAGAGAACGACCGTCCACGGTTGATGTTCCTATTAATCGGCCAACCGGAGTGCCCTATGTCATCGAGTGGAGTTCGGCGAGGATCATTCAGCAAGTCGGCGCGCACTTCAGCGCTCTGCAAAGCCAGCGCAAGGAAGAGGAGACTGCGCCGCGCCCCTCCCCGATGCATGTCCTCACGGTCGCGGGTCCCGATCTGAAGGCTTTCCACACGATCAGCGAGGATCAACTGAAGGCCGGGTCATATCTCCACCCCAAGCACGCCAAAGCCAAAGTCGAACCTGTGGAGGTCAAGGTCCGGAAGGCCGCGGACGGTCGCATCCTTGCTATCCAATTTGCCTTCCCGCGCCAGATCGCTGGCCAGCCGTTGATTTCCGACCAGGAAAAGTCTGTCGAATTCGGCTGTAAGGTCAAAGACCTCTCGCTCAAGACGACTTTCAATCTGGCGAAGATGACCACCCCGCAGGGGCGAGATTTGTAGCTCTGCAATGGGGCCCGCCCTTCTCTCTTCGCCGCGCTTGGGCCCTTTTCTCCGGCAGTCCTACGAACCCGTACTGCTGTAGTTGCGCACGCCTCTGTTCCAGACGAACAGGGCCAGCAGGAAGAATCCCGTCGCCACAAGAGGGATCAGGTGAACGTGCGCCGTGAATGCGCCCCGGCGCAGGAAGTGTGTGGTGGGATAAAACGAGGCAAAACCAAAGGGGATAATCCAACTGAGCAGGAACTGGATGAAGACGTTGTAGATGGTGAGCGGGTAGCGGCCGAAGGTGAGCATGTTGAAGACCGGCGGAACGATTCCTACGCGGTCCTCAAACCAGAACGACACGGAAGTGAGAATCAGGAAAACTGAGACATAGATCACCGCGCCACAGGCGACCATAAGGGCGAACCACAAATAATCTGCGGCAGGCCACGGCAGGCCCAAGCGGCGGGCCGAGATGGCCACCACGAGCGTTCCCGTCAGCACTTCCTGCAACGATTCCAGGCGGAACTTCTCGAAAAGAATCTGGAAAAGCGTGTCCACGGGACGCAGTAGGATGCGATCGAAGCGCCCCTGGATGATGTAGAGGTCGCCAAATTCGTACAGGTTCCAACTGATGACATTGAAGAAGCCGAGAGGAACCAGGGAGAAGCCGTAGAGAAACAGGACCTCGTAGAACGACCAGTCTTGCAGCTTGGGAATCTTGGAAAAGAGAACCAGGACGAAGCCGAACCCGAGCACCGTGGCCGCCATGGAGGAGAAGAAGGCGATGAAGAAATCCGCCTTGTACGCTAGGCGGACCTTCGTGTACTGCGCGAAGTAAAGAAGAAGCAGCCTGAGGTGTCGTTTCATGCCAAATGGCGGCGACCCCTTCGGCCAGGGGGGAGCCGCGGCGCGCCCTCATTTCGATTGCCAGTAAGCCTGGTGGCCGATGTAATCGTCGTCGGGGAGGTTGGCGATTATCAAACGATGCAGCTCTAGCGGGTCGATCTCCCCCTGGTATTTGTAGACCACAGTGCCGTCGGGCCGGATGAGCATGGTGTACGGCAGGGCGGCGTTCCACTCCGTGTCGAACGCTGCCATCAATTTGTAGATATCCATCGAACCGAACAGCAGGTTGGTGCTGGAGGCATGGTGTTCCTTGAGAACCCCCAACACGCCCGCCTGCGCATCCGGGTAATTGGCGCTCACCGTGACCAGTGCAAACGGCCGGTGACGGTACATGCGATACATGGTCTGGAATTCCGGCAGCTCCTTCGCACAGGGGCCGCACCAGGTCGCCCAGAAATTCACCAGCAGCAGCTTGCGGGCGGGATTCTTGCGCAACGTCTGGAGGTCTTCGGCGCTGGCCAGTTTGAGGGTGACGGGTTCTTTCTCGATTTCGGCCATTTCCTCCTTTCGCCCCGCGGACTTGTAAGCCCATTTCGTCGAGCAGCCGAAGGAGGGCGTCTTAGTCACGACCACGGGTTTGCCCGCCAGCAGCGCCTCGATGGTGTTGCGTGCGTCCTGCTGCTTCACGTATTGCTCGCGAGGATTGTCATCCACGCGGCCTTCATAACGCAGTCGCCTCTCCGAATCGAAGATGAACACGTGCGGCGTGGCCGTCGGCCCGTAGGCGTGCGCGACCTTCTGTGTTTCCCCGTCGTAGAGGTAGGGGAAATTGAAGTGACGATAGGCGGCGCGGATCTTCATCTCCGCGAACGAGTCGCCGACGTCCGTATAACCCATTTCGTCCAAACGCACGGCCGCGGGGTCGTTGGGTTCGATAGCCACCAGCGCTACGCCGCGCTCGCCATAATCGGCAGCGAGCTGCTTGAGGCGGCTCTCATAGAGCTGCGCCGTCGGGCAGTGATTGCAGGTGAATACAAGGACCAGCACTCGGCTGGCAGCATAATCCTTGAGGCAGTGCGTTTGCCCGTCGATCCCCGGAAGGCAGAAGTCCGGCGCGGGTGCGCCGATCGCGAGCGTCGGATAAGGCGCAAGCTCTTCCTCGGCTTTCAGCGCGGATGCGACAAGAAGGATCGAAGCCAGCAGACAGAAGCTGCGAAGTCTCATGTCAGTGATCTCCCCTAGGTGGAAGGTGTCAGAACGCTACAAAAACTCACGCCATCTCGTCGTGCGTTCGTCGCGGGTCTGAGTACCACTCATCTTTGTCCTCACTCTACCGACTGCCAACTGCCCACTGCCAACTGTCTACTGTCTTCCTACCCTCCCTGGATGGTGATCTTGCGGCTTGACCAACGCCACAAGGCAGCGCCGAGGGCGAGCAGCGCGAAAATCCAAAAGACCTGAAGCGCGAGTGCTTTGACAATTCCCCCTCCGCTGATTTTGCGCAGGTAGATCAGGACGGGAATGTAGCTGATGTACTGAAACGGCAGGACGCTGAAGACGTCCTGGAAAATCCTCGGGAAGAAAGAAATGGGAATCAGCAAGCCCGAGAAGAGTTCGAGCAGAAAGTACTTCGCCCGCAGCAATCCCAAAATGGACTTCAGCCGGATGGCGAACGTGCCCACGGTGAAGTTGATGGCGGCCACGATG
>JALHUF010000568.1 GCA_022866195.1 Terriglobia bacterium | reverse complement strand
GTGAGCGAGTCCACGATGAGTATGGGCAAGATCCAGGAAATCCACCAGAAGATCCGCGAGTTCAACCGCAAGGGAAAATTCAGTGTGGCTTACCTGGAATTTGCCACCAACCGTTCCTACTATCTCGCCTCCGCCTGCCAGACGGTAGTGCTGCTGCCCACCTCCCTGCTTCATGTCCGGGGGCTGATGACTTCCACCACCTTCCTGCGCGGCACGCTCGACAAGCTCGGCATCTACCCGGACCTCTACCACATTGGCGATTACAAGAACGCCATGAACGTATACACGGAGAAGAAATACACTCCGGCCCACCGCGAAGCCGATCAGGCGTTGCTGGAGGATCTCTACCGGCAGTTCTTGCGCGGCATAGCGGAGGGGCGGGGGATGAAGCTGGAGGAAGTGGAGAAGGCCGTCGCCAAGGGTCCGTATACGGCCCAGGAGGCGCGGGCCGCGCGGCTGGTGGATCGGGTGGCCTACGCGGATGAGGTTCGCGACCTGGTGAACCAGAAGAACCGAGGAAGCGAAAAACGTCTGAGTCTGGGCGAGTATCTGCGGCGGACAGAGCGCACGGGGGGATCCAAGCTGGCCATCATCTATGCCACAGGTACGATTCTCCCCGGCCGCAGCGGCGACAGCCCGTTTGGGGGGCCCGTGATGGGTTCGGAAACCATCGCCGAACAGTTCCGCCGCGCCCGTGACGATGCCTCTGTGAAGGCCGTCATCCTGCGCGTGGATTCCCCGGGCGGTGTGGCCTTCTCCTCCGAAGCCATTCGCCGCGAGCTCCTGATAACGAAGCGCGTGAAGCCGGTCGTGGTTTCCATGTCGGACGTAGCAGCCTCCGGCGGTTATGTGATTGCCATGTCCGCGAATCGGATCGTCGCCGAACCCGGTACCATAACCGGGTCGATCGGTGTCGTCGGCGGGAAGTACAACGTCCTGGGACTTTACCAGAAGCTGGGACTTTCCAAGGAATACATCACCACCACCGAGAACTCGACCATCGACTATCCCTTTCAGAATTTCACCCCGTCGCAGCGCGAATCGATCCTGAAATACATGCGGGACATTTACAGCAGCTTCATCCAAGGCGTCGCCGAAGGCCGTCACATGAAGGTGGAGGCTGTGGACAAGATCGGTCAGGGGCGGGTCTGGTCCGGCGAGCGTGCCCGCCAACTCGGCTTGGTGGACGAGCTGGGCGGCCTGGACGCTGCCGTCGCCGCGGCGAAGGCACTCGCCCGGATCCCCGCGAGTGAGCCGGTGAGCTTCGTGTACCTGCCGCCGCCTAAGACCCTGATGGAGAAGATCCGCGACTTGGCCGGCGGGGCCACGCTCCAGGCGCGTAGCCTCACGCTCCGCCAGTGGTTACAGAGCGTTGAAGCCCTGGCACGCACGCCCGCTTGGACACTCCTGCCCGCCGTGCCGGAAGTGGAGTAGGGATTAGGGACTCGGGGCTCGCGACTCGGGACTCGGGGCTCGGAGAAAGATGAACGAGGCGTTCGGTCCTCGGAGTGGCCACCATGAAGGGCTACAAGGAATTGGAAGTCTGGCAGAAGGCCGTGAACCTGGCCACCTCTACGTATGAACTGACTAAAGCATTTCCCGACTCCGAGAAATTTGGATTGAGCACGCAGGTTCGTAGAGCGGCAACCTCTGTTCCCGCCAACATTGCCGACGGCTGGGGGCGCGGGTCGACCAAGGAGTACGTGCAGTTCTTACTCGTCGCGCGAGGATCGCTGCTCGAGCTGGAAACCCACCTGATCATCGCGCAAAGACTGGGCTACCTGAATGCAGATCAATCTGCGACTGCCCACAAGCAAGTTGAAAGCATCAGCATGATGCTGAACCGCCTCATCGCAGCGTTGAGGGCACGCAAGCCATAACGGTCCACCGGGTTTTCTTCCGCGGCTCCCGAGTCGCGAGTCGCGAGTCCCGAGCCCCGAGTCCCGCCTCTTACTCCGGCTCCTCAAACATTCGTTGTTCGGGGACGACCAACACGATGCCGGTGTCGGTGACGTGGTATTTCTTCCGGTCCTCTTCCAGATTGAAGCCGATTTCCGTGCCTTCGGGAACCTGGATCTGGCGGTCGATGATGGCGCGCCGGATGCGCGAGTAGCGGCCGATATTGACGTGGGAAAAAATGATGGAGTCTTCGACTTCGCTGTAGCTGTTGATGCGCACGTCGGGCGAGAGGATGGAATTCGTGACGCGGCCACCCGAAACAATCGAGCCCATGGAGACAATGGAATCGACGGCGATGCCCATGCGCCGCCCTTCCTGGGCGAAGACGAACTTGGCGGGCGGATACTGCCGCTGATAAGTGCGAATGGGCCAGTGACTGTCGTAGAGGTTGAAGACTGGCGCAACCGCCACTAGGTCCATATTGGCTTCGTAATAGGCCTCGATGGTCCCGATGTCGCGCCAGTACTGCGCGTCCTTCTGGTTCTCATCCACAAAGTTGAAGGCGAAGACGCGGTGTTTATCGATCAGCTTGGAAATCACGTCCCTGCCGAAATCGTGGCTGGAGTTCGGGTCCTCTGCGTCGGCGATCAAGGCCTGGATCAGCAGCTCACGGTTGAAGCAGTAGACACCCATCGAGACGTGACACTTGTTGGGGTTCTTCGGCGAGAGTTTGGGATCCGCGGGCTTCTCCTGCCAGCCGATAATGCGGCTATCCGCGTCCAGTTCAACCACGCCGAAGCGCGTCGCTTCCGAACGGTCAAACTCGATGGCGCCGATGGTGACTTCCGCCCCAGCGTCCACGTGCTGCTTGAGCATGAGCCGATAGTCCATCTTGTACACGTGGTCGCCGGAGAGGATCAGGACATACTTGCAGGTCTCGCTGCCCACGGAATAAAGGTTCTGGAAGATGGCGTCTGCGGTCCCCTTGTACCATTCTTCTCCCACGCGCTTCATGGGCGGCAGGATGTTAATGAACTCTCCCAACTCGCTCGAGAGAATGGTCCAGCCTTCCCGGATGTGACGGTTGAGGGAGAGGGCTTTGTACTGCGTCAGGACGAAGATGCGTCG
>JALHUF010000567.1 GCA_022866195.1 Terriglobia bacterium | reverse complement strand
CCGCAGCATCACCCTCGATCCCCCAAAAGCACGCCTTCAGGTTTCGGACTCCCGCCGCGGGACTAGGGATCGTCTGAAATGGATTAAGCGCGCCAATCGCCGCACCCCGGCGGCGTAACGGCCGAAGCACGGCCGCGGGCAAGGAGCCGCAGGTGTGCAGCACCACCCTCCCTGACCAGTCGCGACGGCGCCTGGCCAAATCTCTCGCCACAGGTTCCAGCGCGGCATCCGCCGTCGTCAGGAGAATCACCGTAGCCTCGGTCACGCGAGGATCCTCGATGCCGACGGGCCGTCCGCTCCCAACAAACCGGGCCGCGCGCCGCGCTGCTCCTGGACGCCGGGCCGCGATGAGGGTTATGGGGACTCCCGCCTCTGCCAGGAGCTTCCCCAGTGCCTGGCCCACCCTGCCCGGGCCGACGATGGCTACCTCCCGCTTCGTGAGGCCCATGTGCGCCACCCCTGCCTTACTCCAGAACCTTATACTTCCCAGCTTTCTGCCAATCGGGCCAGCTCAAGCCTTCCGCGTCCCAAACGATTTTGCCAGCACGAACGGTGAGCAGGCACCGCAACTTTTGGCTGCCGTGGAGCCGCGCGTGCCCGCTATCCACAAATCCGAAGGTTCCCTTCTGCAGCTCAAGCACGGCGATGTCCGCAGTAGTACCCACCGCCAGCGTTCCCAAATCCGGCCGCTTGATCTCACGTGCCGGCGTAACAGTCGCCCGCAGAATCACTTCTTCCAGCGGCATCCCGAGGTTCAGGAACTTCGACATGGTCGTAACCATGTTGGCCTGAGGAATCAGAGAGCTCTGTTGGTGCAGGTCAGTGGAGATTGAGTCCGGCCCCAATCCCTGCTGCATTGCAGGCGCGGCAATCCGGAACCAGAAACTCCCGGCGCCGTGACCCACATCGAAGATGACGCCACGCTTGCGCGCCTCGCGGACGTAATCGTTCACCTTGTCGCTCGCATCGAGTAGGGGGATGTGCTGCGCATACATGTGGGTGTGAATATCGCCGGGACGCATGTGGCGCAGCAACAAATCCTCGTACGTCCGCGTGGGCTGGGGCTGAAAGTCCACCATGACGGGCACCTCCGCCAGCCGCCCGGCCTCGAAGGCGCGGTCCAGGGCTTCCCACTCGGGCCCGCGATAATGCGCCGTCTTCACTCCGACCAGAATCTGCCGGTACTTCTTGATCATTTCCGCCGTCGGTCGGGCATCCATTTCAGCCATGCTTTGCTCGCCGATGGGGTCCATGCCGACCCCGACGATGTTCAAGAACGCGAGCACGCGCACTCGAGCTTTGTCGATGACCCGGGCCTTGAACTGCTCGAAATTCTTCCAGCCCGCGGAGCCTGCGTCAACGATTGTCGTGACGCCGCTTGGGAAGGCGTTCAGGTCGGGATAAATTCCCCAGCCCCCAGGGTCTTCGACGAAGACGTGAGCGTGAATGTCAACCAACCCCGGCGTCACGTAGTAGCCCGTGACGTCCACCATCTTCTTGGCCTCTGACGCCGGGATGTTCTCCGCCACGAGCGCAATGCGGTCACCTTTGACAGCGACATCGCGCGGCGCATTCATCTGGTTGGCGGGATCGATGACGCGTCCGCCCTTCAGCAGCAGATCGTAGGTTTGTGCCGAAACTTCCGTGACCAGGCTG
>JALHUF010000566.1 GCA_022866195.1 Terriglobia bacterium | reverse complement strand
GAATCACCGGAAGGCGGGTATGAAGCCCGAGCCTTGGGTTACTCAATCTACACTCAGGCCGACACCCTGGACGAACTGAAGGCTATGGTGCAGGACGCCGTGCGCTGTCACTTCGAGCCGCAAAGTGCGCCTCGACTCATCCGCCTTCATGTCGTGAAGGACGAGGTCATCCCCGCTAGAAGCTGCCGCGAGATGTCGATGGAGTGAGGCTGGCCTCGCTTCTCCGTCGCTACCGGCTAGCAGGTAACTCGTCAGACCGGCAGCCATCTCCGTCTAACCCCCTCGGCGAAGGGTGCAGAGCATCACGTGACCGTGCCCGCACACAAAGAAATTCGCCTCGGAACCTTTCACACCATTCTTCGGGACGTCGCCGCCTACCTCGAAATGGAACCGACCCAACTGGTCGAGGAGTTGTTCCGCAGGTAGCTCTTCTGAAATCTCAACTCGGCAATCCTCAATCACCAATCCGTCCGTCCCCAGCCCCTAGCCCCCGTAGTTCTCGTCACTCGTCACTGTTCTTGAGCCCTTGCATTCCCCGCGCCGCAGGTGTATACCGTCCTCATCTTAATATCCCGGTTATCGCCCGGTGGCCGCACACATGGCAAAGTGCGCCATGTATGCGCCACCCGCGACGTCAATCAGGAGGTGCCGACGTGCGACGCAAATGCTTTTCCCCCATACTGGTTCTGAGTCTCTGCCTTATCGCTTTCCAGGTGAATTCTGCTAAAGCAGTAACGCATACCCTACAAGTGCGGGCAACGACAGCCCAGGCGCTCACTAACGAGGACGTAGTCAAAATGATCCAAGCAAAGCTGACGGACTCCGTAGTCATCGCGAAGATCAAGTCCTCAGTCTGCAAATTCGACACCAGCACTGATGCGCTCATAATGCTCAAGCAAGTGGGCGTGAGCGAGGCAATTCTGCAAGTCATGCTAGAAGGGGGAGGGCCACCAGCGGCCGTGCCCGCAGGCCAGCCAGCACCATCACCTCCTGCGGCCTCAACACCGAGCGCCTATGGTTACTATGTCCTTGAGGATGGGCAAGTCCGAATCGTTGAGCCTGTGCCGGTGAAGAGAGTTATCGGACTAAGGACAAGTATAGCGGGAAGTGTTGCGGTGGACGGTGTTGCTGGGGACCCAAATGTTAGGCTGAAGAGTTCTAGCCCAACCTTTATAATCTATCAGCAGTCTGTGGACATCCAGAGGATTCACTTCAGCACGCTGACTTTTGTTCCGTCCATGTACGCCTACGAATTCAACATTGCAGACACGCGACCGGAATTCTTTCCCAGTATCTACCACTGCAACTACAATGACGTCATCGCCGTCAACCTGTGGCGCCCGCAGTCGGACGTCAACCTCAATGTTGAGCCAGTTGAAGGGAGACCGGGCATGTTCAAATTAACGCCGAAGGCCCCCCTGAAGCCAGGCAGATACGTTTCGTACTTCTCGGATGATATTCGTCCGGACGGGATCATCTTTAAGACGTCTGGCGATAGCGAACACTCCGCTCTCTACTTTGAAGTTGTGGTCAGCGACGCGGTCCCGACTTATGAAATTCCCTACCTAAAGCCGCCAATGCAGCAGAAAGGTATTGTCACAAGGCCTCGTCCGAAGCCTCAACCCTAGCGGTTTAGGAATACCGAGGTCAATCGCCGGCTGGCGCAGACCTCGCCTTTGAGGTCTGCGGCTTTTCCATCGCGAGGCGCGGGCTGGCGCAGACCTTTCAGTTCAGGTCTGCGCGCTGAAGGCGCAATGCATGTCAAGATCGCAGACCCGAAGGGTCTGCGCCAGCCATCAAGGAGTCGAACATGCCAAGGCCCTATCGAATACACATTGCAGTCGTCCTACTCCTACTTGCTTTTGCGGCCCCGCTAAACGCCCAAGCTACTAAGCCAGGGTTCTTTTCCGCAGCGGGATTTGTGAGCGCGTCAGGGAAGTGGAAATCTACTTCGGGCATAGCAGGGGACGAGGTGGCTTTCAAGCATGCAGTTGAAATTCAATGCCGCCTCGATATTAGGGAATGCTACGAAGCCGAAGCCCGAATCGTGGGCGCAATACCGCAGGTATTTCTCCAGAACTATTCAGTCATTAAGTGGGACAAAAACGGAATCATTGCCGAGGACAATTCCTCCATTTGCATGACTAACCGCCTCCTAATCAATTTTCAGGAGCAAGGCGTGATGGCTGTTGATTCCCCTAAGAAAGGAGCCAAGGGAATGCCTCTTGGAAATGGTAAGAATGTCTGCCAATTGGTGGATCACACGCAGTCTTTCAAATTGGTCGCGTCTTGGAAATAACGCGGCTGGCGCAGAGCGGGTAGCGCCGGCCTCGTTCTGTAGAGGTCTGCGGCTTTTCCATTCTTGATACGCTCACAACCCCACGGCACAAAAATCGTGCGCTGGCCACCACCTCCGATCGTGTCCGGCATCCCGTCGGAATCACGGACCGGCATCAGATCGGGATCAGTGACCGTCTACGCGGGAATCCGCACTGGCGGTATAATCATTTGGAATCGGGAGTCCCAGATGGAATCCTGGTTGAAGTCTTGCCTCGGAGTCGATGCTCTTCAGGTTTTCGGCCGGAGTGCACGGGCGGGGGTGGAAGTTTGAGAGCAAGACGAGCCGCGCGGGTCAAGGCGACGTCGGTTGTCGCCGTGGGATTTGTGGGATCGCGCCAAAGCCTGACGGCCGATCTTGTCACGTTGAGTCCCTTCGGCCTCTTCGCGCGCACCAAGCGCGATGTACCGCCCGGCACGGTACTGTGCGTGGGCATCACGGTTGGGCACGAGACCTTCCGCGCCACCGCCGTCGTGAGGCACTCCGAACCCGGCGTGGGCTTCGCCGTGGAATTCATCAAGATGACTTCCAACGACCGGGGCTTGCTGCGGCGCCTCTACCTGCGACTGTCTCCCCCCCAGGGTTGACCAATCCGCGGGGACGCCTGGAAGCCGGGCGTGTGGCGCAGACCCGTCAGCTGACGGGCTTGGTGATGTCGGCGAAGGTCCCCACGCTGTCACCCTGAGTCCGTCGGCTGACGGACGAAGGGTCTCGGCAGTTTCTTCGCATAATGCGGGGATTCTTTCCGTCAGACGACGGATCGGCCGACGGACTCAGAATGACATCTCCCAAAGTGGGTAGCCACGGCATGCGGTTTATGCCTGCCTGCGCAGGCAGGCCGTGGGCTTTTGCCGCGCTACGAACCCACGCTTAATTCGAAGAGCGAATTAAGCGTGGCTACCAGCTCTGCCGTTTGCATGGGCCTGGCGGGCGTGATACCCTCGGGATGGGATGAGCGACCGTGATGCGGCCGAATGGGCGGCAGGACTTGAGCGGATCAAATCCCAGGCCGCAACCGGCCTCCTGCGGGTGACGCAGCACGCCCAGCAGGAGATGGTCGAAGAGGAGATTAGCCTGGATGAAGTCCTGGCAGCGCTCCAGCGGGGGGAAATTCTGGAGCATTATCCCGAACACCGGCGTGGCCCCTGCTGCCTGCTCGGCGGCCTGACCGACGCGGGGCGTCCACTCCATATGGTTTGCACCACCGCGCAACCGCTGTTGATCTTGATTACGATCTATCAGCCCAAGCCGCCGAAGTGGATAACACCTCGAACCAGGAGGAAACAGCCATGAAGTGCACGATTCAAGGGTGCCCGGGTGAATACGAGTCTCGGACAATTGTCCACACGGTGAAGCATCGAGGAGAGGTTATCGTGATCGACCATGTGCCCGCCGAAGTCTGCGGGGTTTGTGGCGACGTGCTGCTCGCGCCGGAAACCGTTCGCCGCATTGAAAACCTGGTGAAAACGAACGGCCACCCCGCCCGAAACGTCCCGCTTTACGAGTTCGCATAACAAGGATAGGCCTTCCAGGGCCTATGCTACTGCCTCGTGCACGCAGATTCTCCCCCGGTCGCGAAGGTTCTTTATGAGCCCCGCCGCTTTCCAGCGGCTAGCCACGCTTGGTGCCCCTTCGACAAGCTCAGGGCGGCCCTTCGACTGGTGCTCAGGGCGGTGAGCAAAGGCCG
>JALHUF010000565.1 GCA_022866195.1 Terriglobia bacterium | reverse complement strand
GGCAATCGGCACCCGGTAGGGCGAGCAACTGACGTAGTTCAAGCCGGCCTCGGCGCACAGCTCGATAGACGAGGGATCTCCGCCATGCTCGCCGCAGATGCCTACTTTTAAGTTGGCGCGCGCTGACCTGCCCTCTGAGGTCCCCAGCTTCATCAACCGGCCGACGCGCCTCGGGTCAAGCTGCGCAAACGGATCGGATGGCCAGATCTTCAGCTTCGTGTAGGCATTGATGATCTTGCCGCAGTCATCCCGCGACAGCCCGAAGGTCGTCTGGGTGAGGTCGTTCGTCCCAAAGCTGAAGAACTCCGCCTCCTGGGCAATCTCCGCCGCCGACAGCGCCGCCGCCGGCAACTCGATCATCGTCCCCACCAGGTAATCTACTTTCACTCCCTTCTTCTTGAAGACCTCCGCGGCAACGCGGTTGACGATCTCCTTCTGGAGGGCCAGTTCTCTCACGTCGCCCACCAGCGGAATCATGACCTCGGGTTTGGCCTCAATGCCCCGCTTCTTGCAGTCGCAAGCCGCCTCAAAAATCGCCCGCGCCTGCATCTCCGTAATCTCCGGATACATGATGCCCAGCCGGCAACCGCGCATACCGAGCATGGGGTTCAACTCATGTAATCCTTCAACAACCGACAGTAACTTCTTGAGACGATTCAATTTGGTTCCCTTCCTACCCTTGATCTCCAGTGTCGCAATCTCCACCATCAACTCTTCCCGCTTGGGCAGGAACTCGTGCAGGGGCGGGTCAAGGGTGCGGATGGTTACCGGCAGACCGTCCATCGCCTTGAACAGTCCGAAGAAGTCTTTGCGTTGCAGGGGCAGGAGCTTGGCCAGCGCTGCCTGTCGCTCCTTGTGCAGCTTTTCGGCTTCCTTCTCGTCCTGTGTATCTTTGCAGGCCATGATCATGTGTTGGACGTGGGGCAGGCGGTCCTTCTCAAAGAACATGTGCTCGGTGCGGCACAGGCCAATTCCCTCCGCGCCAAACCGACGCGCTACGAGGGCATCACGCGGGATGTCGGCGTTCGCCCGCACCCCCAGCTGGCGATACTGGTCCGCCCACTTCATGAACTCGGCAAAGACCCCGCTATGGGGGTCCGGCTCGACCAAGTTGGCCTTGCCCAGGATAACCCGCCCGGTCGAGCCATCCAGGGAAATCCAGTCGCCCTCTTTGATGGTGAGCTCGCCGACGCGGATTTGTTTCTTCTTGTCGTCCACCTCCGCCTCACCGCAGCCCGCGATACAAGGTTTGCCCATGCCCCGCGTAACTACGGCCGCGTGCGACGTCATGCCGCCGCGCGAGGTGAGAATCCCCACGGCCACTTCCATCCCGTGGATGTCGTCCGGGACAGTCTCGGCGCGGACCAAAATCACCGGGTCGGCTTTGCCCTTCACCACCGCCTCGTCGGCAGTGAAGACCACCCGGCCCACCGCCGCTCCCGGCGAAGCCGGCAGACCCTTGGCGATCACCTTGAGCGGCTTCGACTCGTCCAGGACCGGGTGGAGCAACTGGTTCAACTGCTCGGGCTCCACGCGCAATATGGCCTCCTGTGGCGTCAGCAGGCCCTCGCGCACCATTTCTACGGCGATTCTGACCGCCGCCGGCCCGGTGCGCTTGCCGTTGCGCGTCTGGAGCATGTACAGCGTGCCTTCCTGGATGGTGAACTCGAAGTCCTGGACGTCCTTGTAATGCTGCTCCAGGCGGGTGGTGAATTCGCGGAGCTGGTTATAAACGCCGGGCATGATCTTCTCCAGCTCCTTGATGGGCACCGGCGTGCGGACGCCTGCCACCACATCCTCCCCCTGGGCGTTCATCAGGAACTCGCCATAGAATTCCTTGGCCCCCGTGGCCGGGTTGCGGGTGAAGCCGACGCCGGTGCCGGAGGTCTCGCCCATATTGCCAAACACCATCGTCTGGACATTGACGGCCGTCCCAAGGTCGTCGGAAATCTTGTTCAGGCGCCGGTAGGTCTTGGCGCGCGGGTTGTACCAGGACCGGAAGACCGCCTCGATGGCCATGTCGAGCTGGACCTGCGGGTCCTGGGGAAAGTCCTTCCCCGCCTCCTTGCGGACGACTTTCTTGTAACCCGCGATGACTTCCTTCAAGTCTTCGGCGGTAAGCTCAGTGTCGAGTTTGACCCCCTTCTTTTTCTTCTGGCCGTCGAAGACGTGCTCGAACTTGGTCTTGGGAATCTCCATTACCACGTTTCCGAACATCTGGATGAACCGGCGGTAGCTGTCGTAGGCGAACCGCGGGTTGTTGGCCATGCGGGCAAAAGTCTCGACGACGGTGTCGTTCATGCCCAGGTTGAGGACCGTATCCATCATGCCGGGCATGGAGAACTTGGCCCCCGAGCGGACCGAGACCAGCAATGGGCGCTGCGGGTCGCCCAGTTTTTGCCCCAGCAAGGACTCCAGCTTTTCCAAGGCCTGATGGGCCTCGCCGCGGATTGATTCGGGCGTCTTGTTGCCGTTCTGAAAATAGAGACGGCAGGCAGAAGTCGCGATGGTGAATCCCGGGGGCACCGGGAGCCCAGCGTTGGTCATTTCCGCCAGACCCGCGCCTTTACCGCCCAGCACGTCTTTCATCTCTCCGTGGCCGTCGGCTTTGCCGCCGCCAAAGAAATGGACGCATTTCTCTGTCATTGCTTCTCCTTTGCTTTGTGGCAGTCAGCCGTCAGCGCTTAAGCTTTCGGCCAACCGGAATTCGAAACTGGAAACTCGAGACCCTTGACAAGCCCGTTCTCGCTCGTCACTCGTCACTTGTCACTCTTCACTGTCCTCAATGTCGACGCGTCGACATCGCCGGGACCGCCGACGATCTCGGCAAACCGCGCTATGCCCGAGAAAAGCTGATCCAGCTTGCCCAGCAGGCGCAGGCGGTTCTGCCGCACCCCACGGTCCCCGGTCATTACCAACACCTTGTCGAAGAACCGGTCCACCGCCGGTCGCAAGCCGGCAATCGCTGCCAGCGCCTTATCGTACTCTCCGGAGGCCGTGAGCTGGCCGGCCTCCGCAGCGGCCGAGCCGTAGGCAACATAAAGCTCCCGCTCCGGCCCCTCTTCCAGAATTCCTGCGTCCACCTCGCCCGGTCGCCAGTCCTCGGCGGTGGCAGACTTCCCGAGAATGTTCTTGATTCGCTTGGCGGCCAGGGACAGGGACTCAAAGTTCTCACTCCCCCGAACGCGCTCCAGGGCCTCGGCACGCCAGAGCGCATCCACGGGCACGTCCCAGCCCGCCGCCAGGACGGCGCGCACCGAGTCATACCGCAGCCTCCGCACCGTCTCCAGATAGTACCGCAAACGATCCTCCAGGAATTCCAGCACCGCGCGAAAGACTTCCAACTGCGGCTTGCGCCACTCGATGGTCAGAATGTTCAGCGCCCGCTCCACCAGCAGGCGCAAAGGCAGCGGCAAGGAATTCTCAACCATTACTTTAATTATTCCGTTTCCTTGCCGGCGCAGCGCGAACGGGTCACTCGATCCCGTGGGCTCGTGACCGACGGCGAATCCCCCCACCACACTGTCGATCTTGTCGGCCAAGGAGACTATGGCGCCGACCATGGAACGTGGGCAGCGGTCCTCAGCGCCCTGCGGTAGGTAGTGGTCATAGATCGCCTCAGAAACTTGGGAGGACTCTCCCTGTGCCGAGGCATAAAGCCCTCCCACCACGCCCTGGAGTTCCGGGAATTCTTGCACCATCTGCGTCGTAAGATCGGACTTGCAGAGCTCCACGGCGCGCAACACTCTTTCCCTCACCATAGGAACAAATCTGACTAAACGTGGAACTGCTCCCTTGGGGGCTCTTTCGTTGTCCGGAAGGAGGCTGTCGTCAGGGATGCACGGGCCGGCATACCCTTCCAGCACGGCGCAGAGCTCTCGGGCGACGGCCTTCATCCGCTGCACCTTCTCGCCGTAGCTGCCCAGCTCCGCCTGGTATGTAACCCGGTCGAGCAGAGGCCGGCGATCTTGCAGCGTTGCCTTCTGGTCAGCGTTCCAGAAGAACTCGGCGTCCGCAAAGCGGGCGCTCAGGACCCGCTGGTGACCCTCGCGGATCCGGCCCTGCGTATCGCCATCCAGATTGAGCACGGTAACAAAACGCGGCTGGAGGTTTCCTTTGCCGTCCTCCACCGCGAAGTACTTCTGGTGGTCGCGCATTACCGTCACCAGGATTTCGCGTGGCAGGTGTAGATAGCGCCGATCAAACTGACCCAGCAGCGCTGTGGGCCACTCCGTAGAATTCACAATCCAGGCCTCGAGCCAGTTGTCTTCAACGGGCCTTAGCCGCAAATCTTCAAGTAACGCTTTAATTTCGGCTCGTATCCTTGTGCGCCGCTTCTCTGGATCAAGCTCGACCCCCGCCTGCTGGAGCTTCTTCAGGTAATCCGCGAAGCCTTGGACGCGAAGGCCACCCCTGCCCAGAATCCGGTGCCCGCAGGTCACGTTCCCGGCCTTCACCCCGGCAATCTCGAAGGGAATCGTCCGTGCCTGCTTGCCCTCCCCCCACAATGCCAGGATCCAGCGGATGGGCCGGACGAACCGTGGCCCGGACTTGGCCACCCAGTACATGCTCTTGGGAAAGTTCAGACTGCTGACCACACCGGGGAGGATCCCCGGCAACAAATCGACCGCCGCCTGGCCGCTATGGGTTTTCTTGAGCGCCAGGTACTGGCCCTTGGGCGTGGTTATCTGAACGAGGTCTGCAACGCGCGCAGCATTCTTCGCGGCAAAGCTCTCGGCAGCCCGGGTGGGCTTCCCTGCCGGGTCGAGTCCTACCTTGACGGGAGGCCCGATAAGCTCCTCCACCACATCCGGCTGCTTCGCGAGCACGGCAGGAACCCAGACCGTGAGACGGCGGGGGGTTGAATACCACCGGGCCGGCTCGGCCGAAGCCGGCAAGAGCCGGGACTCCCCCAGCGCAGAAAGCATCTGCCGGCCGAAATCGTCGCGGGCGTCATCCAGGAAACGCGCAGGGATTTCCTCACAACCCAGTTCAACCAGCAGCGGGAGGGTGGAATGCTTCACGCGGGCTCAGCCTCCACAACCGCAGCTTTACGGTCCAGGTAGATGCCAGCCACCTCACAGGCCAGTTTGCGCACGCGGCCGATCAGAGCCACGCGCTCGGTGACGCTGATGGCGCCGCGCGCATCGAGGATATTGAACAGATGGGAGCATTTCAGGCAAAGCTCATAGACCTTGCGGAGAGGAAATCCGTGGGTGCTAGCGCCAGCCCGACAGGCGGCGAGAAGCCGCGCAGCCTCACCCTCATAGAGCTCGAACAGGGTGCGGCAGGTCTGGGCCGAGGCGGCCTCAAAGTCGTACAGGGAGAGTTCCCGCTCCTCCTCGCGTCTCATATCCCCGTAGGTAATCTTGTTATCCCAGCGGACCCGGAACACATCATCGGCGGCCTGCAAGAACGCGGCGATGCGTTCCAGCCCGTACGTCAGCTCCACGCTAATTGGCTCCAAGTCGATGCCGCCCGACTGCTGGAAGTAGGTGAACTGAGTGATCTCCAAGCCGTCCAGCATCACCTGCCAGCCGATGCCCCAAGCTCCCAGGGTGGGCGCCTCCCAATTGTCCTCCTCGAAGCGGATATCGTGATGGCGGAGGTCAATGCCCAAATCCTCCAGGCTCGCCAGGAAGACCTCCTGGATATCGGGTGGAGGCGGCTTCAGAATGACTTGCATCTGCGTGTGCTTCAGAAGGCGATTCGGGTTCTCGCCATAGCGGCCGTCCGCGGGACGCCGGGAAGGTTGAATATAGGCGACGCGCCAGGGTTCCGGCCCCAGAACGCGCAAAAACGTCTCCGGGCACATCGTTCCGGCACCCACCTCCAAGTCATAAGGCAGAGCCAGAACGCAACCCTGCCGCGCCCAGAATTCGCTTAACCGCAGGATCATGTCCTGGAAGGACAGTGCTGTCCGCGCCGTCCCGGTCTTCACCCGTTTTCGCTTTGAGGCCATAGCTGGTTGCGACAATCCAAAGGTTGACAGTTGAAAGTCGAAAGTTGAAAGTCCAAAAACCACTCCTTTTGACCTTCGACCTTCAACTTTCGACTCCTCGACCCTGCTTCAAACCTCTTCGGCCAAGAGTTGCCGGGTCACGAGCTTGCGTTCGAGGTGCGACTCGATCAGTTCCTCGAAGAACCTTCGCGTCTCGCGTACACCCGCTGGCGCCTTTTCCGCCGCTAGCCAGCGATCGAGAGTCCCCTGGCAGCCGGACGCGATGACGGCCAGCAAGCCTGGCGCGACGGTCTGGTCTGCCGGGCTTCTTCGGCAGGCAGCGCAGGACAACCCTTCGGAGCCGGCCCCGTAGTAACCCGGCTCATTTCCCAGCGCTCGGCCGCAAGCTGCGCAGCTGGCCAAGTCGGGCAGGAAGCCTCCCAGTCGCAGCAGCCAGTAGTTGAAGTAAGCGAGCGGCCGATTGACCTCTCCCGAGCGCTTCAGGCCGCGCAGCACGGCCAGCAGCAGCCGAAAGGCGCGCTCATTCACCTCCCGTTCGGGCAGGAAGCGCTCCGAGACTTCCGCCACGTACTGCGCCGCCACCTGCACGCGATAGTCCTTCTGCATGTCGAAGAAGGACTCCAGCAGCTCGGCGGAATTCATGCGCAGCAGCTCGCGGTTCTCGCGCTCAAAAAGCCACAGCCGGACGTAGCTCAGGGGCTCCAGCGTGCCCCCGTACCGGCTCTTAGGGCGCCGCGCCCCCGCCGCCACGGCCCGCAGGCGCCCCGACTGCCGCGTCAAAAGCGAAACGATCTTGTCCGCTTCTCCCAGGCGATAACTCCTGAGAACAATCGCTTCTGTTTCGCGCAGAGGCATTCCGGTGCCGATGTCGACGCGCCGACAAACGGTTCAAGTTAGCATATCCGCCTGCGCGCGGGAAGCGCAAAGTGGCCCCGCCGCTCGCAACTCTCTCTGACACGATGCACGACTCTCGCGCCAGCCCTCGGGTCAGCGCAGGAATCTGCCCCAGACCGCGGCCGGCTCCGGCGACGTCCTGAATCTTGCCGGGACGTTGGCCAGCCGGACGACAACTCATGATTTTTCAAGCTGTTGTGGAACAAATCTCAACCTCTATGGAAACCTGATTATGTTAACTTTGGCCGCCCCCGCGGAATATTATCAGACGCGCCTGTGGATAACCTCGCACCGCACCCCACCCGCCCAGCACAGGCAGGGCGTCGTTAACCGGCCGGCGCAGGCTCAGTCACGGGCACCCGGCAGGCACCACATCGGAGCACCGCCAAGCGGACTGGGGCGAAAGCACCGCAGGCACATTCCTGTTGCCAGACCAAAGCCGGCCAGAGTAGATTCTCTTCCCTGCTCCGCCACCAGGAGGCGCGTCTTGCCCAAGGACAAGGTTGATGTCGTAGGCCTGGGACTCAACGCCACTGACACCGTCCTTATGGTCCGCGAGTTCCCTGCCCTGGGGGGCAAGGAACGCCTGACCTCAATTGTGCGTCAAGCCGGAGGACAGGTGGCCACGGCGCTCGTCACCTGTCACCGGCTGGGGCTCAAGACACGCTACATCGGCAAGGTTGGGGACGATGAAGCGGGGCGCTTCCAGTTGGCCAGCCTGCAACGTGAGGGCATGGACCTACGTTACGTGCGCGTGGTGCGCAACACACCCAATCAGATCGGCCATATCATCGTCGATCAGAAGACAGGGGAACGGACCGTCTTTTGGGACCGCGACCCGCGCTTGGCTATTGCGCCGTCGGAACTGTCCCGAGGCGCCCTCCGCTCGGCCAGGATCTTGCACATTGACGGCTGCGACGTCGAGGCCGCGCTCCAGGCAGCGCGCTGGGCACGCGAGGCAGGAGCACTGGTGGTGGCGGACCTGGACACGGTCTACCAGAACGTGGAGACGCTCTTCCCCTATATCGACTATTTAATTGCCTCCGCTAATTTCCTGCCGGCGGTGACGGGCCGCGACGATCCTTTCCGGGTGCTCGAATATATGGCGGAGAAGTACGGAGTGCCCGCTCCCGGCATGACCCTGGGCCGGGATGGCGCGCTGGTGTCCTGGCAAGGCCGGTTTCACTATTCGCCGGGTTTCGTGGTCGAGACAGTGGACACCACCGGCGCCGGGGACGTTTTCCATGGCGCCTTCATCTACGGGCTGGTGGCGGGCTGGGAGATGAACCGCATCCTGGATTTCGCGAACGCCATGGCGGCCCTGAACTGCACCAAGCTGGGGGCGCGGGGGGGGATCGCCACGGTCGAGCAGGCGGAAAGGCTGATGGCGACCGGCAGCCGGCGCGTGAACCCCGCCTACACCGCTGGTCCCAACGCTCCGCCAGGGCCCAGCAGAAGGCGAAGAAGCGCGCCGCGCGCCGCGAGGCGGTAGCCTTATGTCCGAGCCTACATATGCCTTGGCCACCGCAGCCTCCCGCGGCATCGGCGAGTGCTTGGCGCGGGCGCTGGCGGCGCGGGGACGGAACCTGGCGCTGGCCGAGGAGCTGCGGCATGCGGGCGTGACGGTGGTAACGCTCTGCCTCGGCGGCAGGCGCACAAACCTCTTTGCAACGGGACAGTATGGCATGAGAAAATTCCCCGGCGGCTTGCAAGCCCCGGCGGAGGTCGTGGCAGCGGGGCTGAAGGCCCTGGCGCGCGGTAGGGGGCTGGTAGTGCCGCGGCTGCTCAACAAGTTCAGCGTCTTCGCGCAGCGCTTTGCTCCCCGCGGCCTGGTGACCAAGGTCGCGGCGAGGATTTTCCAGGTATGAGGGCGACCAGGCAGTGTCGCCCGGTGGGGATTCCCATGGAACCTAAACGTGGCCTTCTTTTTCGGACTCCTCTATTGCTGGCCGGACTGCTCCTCGGCCTGCACATCGCCTCGCTGCGGGCGCCAGGGCAGGACACCACGGAGCGCATCCTCTCCTTCCACAGCGATATCACGGTGAATCCGGACGCTTCGATGCGCGTCGAGGAAACCATCAAGGTGCGCGCCGCCGGCGAGCACATCAAGCACGGCATCTTTCGGGACTTCCCCACGCGCTACCGGGACAGGCTGGCGAATCAATACGTGCTCGGCTTCGAGGTCCTGGAAGTGCGGCGCGATGGGAAACCGGAGCCCTTCCATACCGAGAGCATAAGTAATGGGGAAAGGGTCTATATCGGAGATAAGGATGTCCTCCTGGATCCCGGTGAATACACTTATACCCTGGTTTACGAAACGAACCGGCAACTCGGATTCTTCCCGGACCACGACGAGCTTTACTGGAACGTGACAGGAAACGGCTGGGTGTTTCCCATCGAGCAGGCCTCCGCGACGGTGACGATGCCGGGCGGGATCAAGCGGGACGCGCTGGTCCTGGACGGCTTTACCGGCCCCCAGGGCTCGCTGGGCACCGCCTTCACCTGGTCGGTGGATTCGGAGGCGCGCCCCACGTTCACCACCACCAAGCCGCTCGAGCCCGCCGAGGGCCTGACGATTGTCGTTAGCTGGCCCAAAGGTTTTGTGCTGGAGCCCACCCGCGAGATGAAGATCCGCTGGTTCCTGGAGGACAACGCCAGCACGCTGGCGGGCCTGATCGGCCTGGTTGTTCTTCTCGGGTACTACATCGTTGTCTGGGCTCTGGTCGGCAAAGACCCCAGCCGCGGCGTCATCATGGTCCTCTATGAGCCGCCCACAGGTCTCTCCCCGGCCGCGATGCGATACCTCCAGAAGATGGCCTTCGACGACAAGACCTTCGCGGCAGCGGCCATCCACATGGCGGTCGTGCGATATCTGGCCATCGAGGAAAAGGACGGAGTCTATACCGTCAAGCGCGGGCAGGCTGACAAGTCGGCGCTGGCAGCGGAAGAGAAGAGCGTTGCCGACAAGCTCCTGGGCTCCGCAGCGCAGATCAAGCTCGAGACCGCGAACCACGCCAAGATCAGCGCCGCCATTCAGGCCCTGAAGACGGCGCTGCGCCTGAATCTGGAAAAAATCTACTTCCTCACCAATCGGGCCTATCTGATTCCGGGATTGGTGTTTTCGGTTCTGGCTCTGGCTTGCGTGGCTTTTGCCGCGCCTGGGGAAAGCAAAGTGGTCGCCCTCTTTATGATGGTCTGGCTGACGGGCTGGAGTGTAGGCGTCTACCTTCTGGTTTCGCACGCGCTGCACGCCTGGAAGGGTTATCTGTTTAACCCCAGCCACAAGGCCTTGGACTTCGCCGAGGCTGTCGGTTTGAGCGTGATGGCCTTGCCGTTTGTGGCAGGGGAAATCGGTGGGCTTATCGCTCTAGCCTACACAACCTCGGGCACGGTCATCCTCCTCCTGCTGGCCCTGGTGGCCGTCAACTGCCTGTTCCATCACCTCCTCCAGGCCCCCACTTATGCCGGCAGGAAACTGATGGACAAGATCGAAGGGTTCAAGATGTTCTTGTCGGCGGTGGAAACGGACCGGCTGAACATGCTCAATCCACCCCACCTGACGCCGCAACTTTTCGAGAAGTACCTGCCCTATGCTCTGGCGCTGGACGTGGAACAGCAATGGTCCGAGCAGTTCGCCGACGCGCTGGCCCAGGCGGGCGAACGCGCTCCCGCCTATTCCCCCACCTGGTATTCCGGCACCGGTTGGAGCAGCCTGGGGGCTGGCGGCTTTGCCTCCTCGTTTGGCAGCTCGTTTTCCAGTGCTATTTCCTCTTCCTCGACAGCGCAAAGGAGTCCAAGTTGCGCATCATGTCAGTGAGAGGATTGCGCTATTGCACTTTTTCGTTGCACAGCCAACTGACTGTCGCTCTGTTGTCTGTTTCAGCGATTTTGGCATGAGCAAATTTGTGAAGCGGC
>JALHUF010000564.1 GCA_022866195.1 Terriglobia bacterium | reverse complement strand
TAACACCAAATCAAAAAAACATAACCTCTTCCGTTTTTTTTAGGGTGGGCGGTGGGAACGGGTTAGGGCACCGCCCAGCCCGTCCCCACGTACCGCCGCGGGCGCCGGCCACTCAGTTAGACCACGCCGGCCCCCAGTTCTGTCCCGCACTTGTCAGTTGCTTAGGGTTGCTGCCATCGGCCAGCATGGTCCAAACCTGGCGGGTCCCGGAGCGCGTTGATTCAAACACTAAGTGTCGGCCGTCCGGCGACCAGGTGGGATGCTCGTTGCGTCCTGCATCGTGCGTGAGCTGAATGATCCGGCCGGTAGCTATCTCCACCACGTAGACGTCGTAGGTTCCGGTCTCCGTCACGCGCCAATGGAATGCCATGAACAGCCCATTCGGCGACCAGGAGGGGGAACTGGCATCACCGCCTCCCGTCAAGAGGCGGCGCAAGTTGGTGCCGTCTTTGGACATGAGGTAAACCTGGGGCGAGCCACTGCGGTCGGAGACGAAAGCAATTTCGCTCCCGGTTTTCGGATTCCACACCGGGGAGATATCCACTCCCGAGGAAAACGTCAGCCGCTGCAGATTGAATCCATTGGGATCGGAAACGTAGATTTCTTGGTCGCCGCTCATGCTGGAGCAGAAGGCCACCAGTTTCCCGTCTGGTGACCACGCGGGAGTGGTGTTCAGCCCCTTATAAGCCGGGAAGGGAACGCGCCGATTGGTGATGAGGGAGAACATGTAGATGTTGGGGTTGCCCTCCGCGTAGCTGGTGAAAGCCAGCTTGCTATTGTCAGGTGACCAGCGTGGAGTGGTCGAATAGGAGCCATAACTGGTGATGGGGTGTTGGTTGAACCCGTCGTAGTCCATCACCCAGATTTCCGAGATTTCCGGATGGCCGGTGCGGCTGCTCACGAAGCTGAGGCGCGTGAGGTTGATCCCCGGGACCCCTCCTCCCAGCGTCTGGATGATCTCGTTCGCGAACCGGTGCGCGGCTTCGCGGGTGGCCACTTCGTTCATGGTCGCAACGTAGCGCTTGGCCAGCACGCTGGGATTGCCCGGGTTCTGCACATCGAAGAGGCGCGCCGTGATCACCAGGTTCGCATTAATCACTTCCGCCTTTCCGAAGACCAGCATATGGGCCGAGGCGGGGGGGTCGGTCCAGTTCTTGAAAACCACCTCCGCGGGTTCCTGGGGCAGTTTGAGGGGAAAGTAGCTCTTGCTGACGATCTCAAATATGCCCGCGTTGTCCAGGTCGTTGGTCAGAACCTGGTTGAACTCCTGCGTCAGACTGACCAGCAGTTGCTCAACCGATTGAGGGGGAAGTTCCGTCACGGCCAGGCGAATCTTAGGGGCGCCCAGGTTGATGCCGGTGCTGAACCAATCTTGACTGCGCGTGGGACGGAGTCCGACGAACAGTGCCACCATCACCAGCGCCGCGGCCAGCGGGACGGACTTGAACTGTGCCCATTTCATGCTTGGAGAACTCCTGGTGGGTAAGATGTGCCGAGTTTAGCCGACTGATGTCTCACCATGCTCCATGGCTAACCACGCCGGGCCGGGAGAGTGACCTCTTCGGAGCGGGTCACCGCCGGCGAAAGTCAAAATAGAAGTCCACCGAGATTTTGCCCCCGGAATAGTCGGCCGGGAGAGGGCCCAAGGGATTCGATGCCAGGACGGCTCTCAGGGCCGAGCGGTCCACTTGTGGAATGCCGCTGGATTGCACCACCCGCACGTCGGTCACGGTCCCGTCGCGCGCAATACCAAAGTTGATGTACACGCGGGGCGCGGTCACAATACTCGGGCTGACCGTGGAGAGCAGCCAGTTGGCACTGATGCGGTTGCGGACCGCAGCCACATACCAGCCGTAACGCTCCCCGAAATTGCCCTCCCCGAAACCCAGGCTCCCCTCGCCCGCCGTGTTCACGAACTGGCTGTAAGCCATGGAGGGTTTTCCACCCAGACCATAGGGGATGGCGTTCTGGGGGGTCTCCAGCGGCTCCTTCTGGAGCCGCTTGGCCACACGCACAGCCTTTTCCGGGGCGACCGCTTGCTGAAACTTGGGAATCTCCTCGGCCTGGGAAGGGGGCTCAGCCTTAGCGGTGGGTTCGCTCTTATAGAGGCCAACGTTCTGCGTGGCTAGGGTGCTGCGCGTGGCCAGCAAAGGCGCGGGCAAGGGCACCCCAGGCAGAGATGAGACGGCGCTGACGCGGGTGGCGCCTCCTCCTCCCCAGTTCCGGCCCCATCCTCCCCCCATGCGCCCTCCCAGGGCCGTGTACCCGACGGAGACGACGAACAGCAGCCCGTGCAGCCCGAGGGAAAGCACAAGCATGCCCCGCAGGCTTTCGTGTCGGTCGAAGTAACTTGGCAAGGTTGCCGTGTTCATTGCCTATATCGTTTGCCATCCCGAAGGCCGAGCCGTACGCCCGCTACGAGGAGCCACGCGTCGCGAGGGGTTCCGTGACGATGCTGATATTGGTAAGGTTCGCTTGCTTGAGCGCATCAACCACCTGGGCGAACGCGCCGAAAGGAACATTCTGGTCGCAGCGGATGTAGACCGGCGAGTCGCTGGCGCCTGCCATATGGTCGAGGACAAAGGACCCCAGCCGGTGGATGTTCACCGGGTCGTTCCCCACGTAGATAGTCTGCCGCTTGTCGATGGTGACGACAACCTTCTCGTCGGTGACCACCTTGACGGTCTTTGTCTTCGGCAAGTCAACCTCGATCCCGGATTCGAGCAACGGCGCGGTGATCATGAAGATCACCAGCAAAACCATCATCACGTCCACGAAGGGCGTGACGTTGATCTCGGAAAGCGACGTATGCGTTCGACCCTTGGTGGTTGTGAAAGCCATGGGAAAACCGTCCTTTGTCTGTAGTCCCTTGTCCGTGGTCTGCGGCAACTCACATCTGACAACGGACGATGGAGGTCTGCGGGCGCGCCCCCGCAGACGCGCCACTACGTAAAGTGTCGCTCCGTCATGTTCAGGAACTCGAGGGCGAAGTCATCCATCAGCGCACCGAATTCCTTCAGTCTCTGCACAAACTGGTTATAGGCCACGACCGCCGGGATAGCGGCGAACAAGCCCGAGGCCGTAGTGACCAGCGCCTCGGAGATCCCCGGGGCCACGCTGCGCAGGGAAGCGGTCCCGGCAGTCCCCAAGCCGCGGAAAGCGTCGATGATCCCCCAGACCGTTCCGAACAGCCCGATAAAGGGTGTCACCGACCCCGTCGTGGCCAGCCAGCTCAGCCATTGCTCCATGCGCGTGAGTTCCGCAGACGCCGCAATCTGTAAAGCGCGATGAACCGAATCCAGACTCCGGATCCGTGGCTTACCCGGATTCTCGCCGACCACCGCCTGGTTCTCGATCTCTCGATAGCCCGCCAGAAAGACCTCGACCAAGGGGCTGGCCTTCAAGGTTCGGCAGGAGGCGCGAATGTCCGACAGCTTCTTGCTTTGGCGGAAGATCTTCAGGAACTCCCGCGAGTCCCGTCGCGCCGCCTTGAAGCTCCGCTGCTTGTGGAAAATGATGGCCCAGGAGAAGACAGAGAAAATGAGGAGCAACCCTAGAACGATCCGAGCGACAAGTCCTGTGTTGGCAAACAATTGCCAGATTTCACCTTGAATAACGACGAGCAACGCTGCGACCAACCAACCTCCTCAATAGAAAGGCTCCTGCGAACTTCTACCTCTAACTCAAACTAACACAGCGCCCCAGACCAGTCAATGAATCGCCGGGGCCGCTTTCTTCCCCGTGAGGACCGCATGGCCATGGCTGAGGCCAGCCGGGTGCATTCCGCCTCGCGCGTCGGCGCCGGACGCCAATGCTGGCGGCCGCCCCAGAGCTCGCAATCCGTCCTTCGGTGACACTGGACTGATATAATGGCCTGGTCATTCCCTTTCGGGTGGAGAAATCCTCATGCCAGGCCGGCGCGCGCCGTGGTGGATGTACGTAGTGGCAGCGGCCTACGTCGGCCTTGTGGCCCTCTTCTTCTACCAAGTTTTTGCGGGTCCTCCCATCCTTCCCGGGTTTGAGGGCCGCTTCACCAGCGGAGGAATGGCGGTCCTTTCCGTCCACCCCGGCTCTCCGGAAGCTCGCGCCGGGCTCGAGGAGGGCGACCGTGTGCTGGCGGTTAACGAGCAAGTCATCCGCAATGTCCATGACTGGGAGGGCATTCGCGCGAACACCGAAATCGGACGCCCGGAGCGGTGGCAAGTCGGCCGCGCGAACCAGCGGCTAGAACTGACGGTGGCCGTTCCTCGGCTGTCCTGGCGTGAACGCTTGTCAGGGGTTGCTGTCCTTCACCTGCCCTTCTACTGGGTAAATGTACTAGGCTACAGTGCTTTTGTTCTAACTTGCCTGATTCTCGGCCTGGTCGTGGCTTTTCGCCGGCCGTACGACCCGGCGGCCAGAATGGGCGCCTGGGTCCTCGCCACCGCCGCAGTGGCTTTTGGACTCCCGGACGGCTGGGCTGCAACCTGGCGACACTTGCCCGGACTGCTGGGCCTGCTCATATGGATTCCCGAAATCAGCAGACTCGTCCCGGACGCGATCCTTTTCACTTTCTTTACGGTTTTCCCCCGAAGAGTATTCAGCGCGCGCTGGCCTTGGCTCTTGATATGGACTCCAGCGTTGGCGTTCCTGCCCTGGCGGGTCCTGGGCATGTACCGGGTCGTTTACCAACCCGGTCACGCCACAGACGTGCCTGTATGGGTCTTCTCGGCGATCTCGTTGAGAAGTGCGGTTTTCGTCATGGCCAGCTTGGCGGTCCTAATTCTGAGTTATCGGCGGCTGGAGGATGCCAACCATCGACGTCGCGTGCGCGTGGTGTTGACTGGTGTGCTGGCAAGTACGCTGGGGGTCGTCGGCTGGGTCGCCATCGGAGCCGGGCGGGGGGTAGCCTCTTGGCTTCTCGCCCTACAAAATTTGCTCTATCTATTGTGGCTGGCGTTTCCTCTGTCGTTCGCCTACGCCATTCTGCGTCACCGCCTGTTCGACGTTGGTGTGTTGATCCGCCAGGGGCTCCAATATGCGGCGGCGCGCGGGGCACTGCTTTCGCTGGTGCCGGTGCTGGTGGCGGTCATGTTCGGAGACGCCTTGCTTCATGGCGAGCAGCCGCTGCTTGAAATTGTGCGGGCCCGAGGCTGGGTTTATGGAACGCTGGGCGCGCTGGCGCTGCTGGCCCATGCCCGGCGACGGCAGTGGCTCTCTGAGCTCGATCGGCGGTTCTTTCGTGAGCGCTATGACGCCCAGCAGCTTTTGCGTGAGGTGGTGGAAGAGGTTCGAGAGGCCGGGAGCTTCGAGCGGGTGGCACCGCGGGTAGTGGCGCGCATCGAAGTAGCGCTGCATCCGGAATTTGTGGCGTTGCTAGTCCGTGAGCCCCCTGAGTCCGGTTTTCGCAGCTTGGCCGCCGCGCCCGCCGGGCAGGCCCCAGCCTCGCTGCCTGCCGAGAGCAAGCTCCTCGCGCTGTTGCGAGTGCTGGGAAAGCCCTTGGAAGTCACGCTCACCGAGTCGGGTTGGCTCAAGCAACAACTGCCGCACGAGGAGACGGACTTCCTTCGTCAGGCGCGCATCGAGTTGGTGGTGCCCGTGGCCATCGATCATAACCGCAGGGAGGCGCTACTGGCTCTGGGAGCGAAGCGGTCAGAAGAACCCTACACTCGAGAAGATCAGGATCTGCTGGTGGCCATCGCCGCCAGCCTCGCTCTGCTTCTCGAAAAACCCGCGCCCGAGGTGGTGCGAGTGAGTGAAGCGTTTGAGGAATGCCCGGAATGCGGAACATGCTATGACACGCGCGCGGGGCGTTGCACACAGGAAGGCGCGAACCTCGTCCCAACGCGATTGCCACGCCTCTTGGCGGGGCGCTATCGCCTGGAGCGACGCCGAGGACAAGGCGGCATGGGGGCGGTCTACGAGGCCGTGGACACGGCCCTCGAGCGGCGCGTGGCCGTGAAGGTGATTCGAGACGACCTGGTGGGCAGCATGGAGGCGGCCGAACGCTTCCGGCGCGAGGCACGTGCGGCAGCAAGCTTTACGCATCCCAACGTGGTGACGGTTCACGATTTCGGCGTGGCGGCGGGGACCCGGGCATTTCTGGTCATGGAGCTTTTGGAAGGTCTGACACTTCGCGAAGAGCTGAAGCGACAGAAACGATTTGAGCCCCCGCGAACCGTGGCGATCCTGCGGGGCGTGTGTGAGGCGGTGGAGGCAGCTCACCGACGACTACTGGTCCACCGCGACCTGAAACCGGACAACATATTTCTGGTCCGGGCCGAAACCGGGGAGATTCCGAAGGTGCTCGACTTCGGCATCGCCAAGTTCTTACCCACCGACACGCGAGCGACGGCAGACACCGGCCCCGGCCAGTTGGTGGGTACCATTGCCTACATGTCGCCCGAGCAGTGGCTCGGCCAACCAGTCGATGCGGCATGGGACCTGTGGGCCTTGGCCATCGTAGCCTACGAGATGTTGACGGGCGCGCAGCCTTTTGCCGGCGGCGTGACCCCCGCCGACTGGCAGGTGGCGCTACTGGCCGGCCGGTTCACTCCCGTCGCCAAGCATTTGCCAGAAGCGCCGGCGCAGTGGCAGGAGTTCTTTGCGCGGGCGTTTGCACTGGAACGGGAGCGGCGTCCTGGCTCCGCGCGGGTGTTTTTTTCTGCCCTGGAACAGGCGTTGGGATGAGCATCCGCTAGTGTGGTAGTTTCACTGAGGACGAAGCGGGCCTGTCGGATCATGCTGCACGAGATTCACATCCAGAATTACGCCGTCATTGAGAGCCTGAGCGTGGAGTTCCATCCCGGGCTGAATGTCCTCTCAGGTGAGACGGGCTCGGGGAAGTCCATTCTCGTGGATGCCCTGGGGCTCGCGCTGGGTGGGCGAGCCTCGCCGGACGTGATCCGCACCGGCCAGGAGCGGGCCACGGTCACGGCGATATTCCGGGTGGACCGCAACCCTCCCTGGACTGGCTGGCTTGAGGAATATGGTTTCGCGGGCAGCGACGAGTCGGAGATTATCCTGCGACGCGAAGTCCAGGCCAGTGGCAAGAGCCGTCTGCTCGTAAACGACCAGCCAGTGACCGTCGCCGCAGTCAAGGCGTTGGCACCCTTTCTGGTGGAAGTTCACGGCCAGAGCGAACATGTGGCGTTGCTGGCGCGCGACGCCCAGCTCGATCTTCTGGACCAGTTTGCGGCCACCGACGAGCTTCTCCAACGCGTGGGTGAGCTTTTCGCCCGCCGTCGCGAACTGGAACGTGAAATGGAAAGCCTCAGCCAGAACGAGCAGGAGCGCCTGCGGACAATTGACCTGCTCGCTTTTCAAGCTCAGGAATTGGAGCACGCGAAACTCGAGCCGGGCGAGGACACGCGCCTGGAAGACGAAAAGCGAGTGCTGGCCAACCTGGAAAAAATCCGCGCCGCGGCAGCCTCCGCGTTCGGTCACCTTTATGAGGAGGAAGGCTCAGCCTGCTCGCGGCTGGCGGTCGTAGGACGAGCCTTGGAGGAGTTGCGGCGCTACGATGCCGCCGTAGAGACCTATCTTGAACCTCTGGCCGGAACGCGCGCCACGCTGGAGGACCTGGCCTTCTTCCTCCGCGATTATCTCGGCAAGCTTCAGGCGAACCCGCGCCGGTTGGAAGAGCTGGAGGATCGGCTGGCACTCATCGACCGCCTGAAACGCAAGTATGGGAAAACCATTGAGGAGATCCTGACCTACCGGCAGCAGATTCAGCAGCAG
>JALHUF010000563.1 GCA_022866195.1 Terriglobia bacterium | reverse complement strand
CCTCCACCTCCGCCGAGGCTTCATTGCCATTTATTTCCAACCGGACCAGTTTGCCTCCGAACTCCGTGTCACCAACGTCCCACTGCGTCAGGTCGGTGCCAAAATAAAAGAATGTTCCCCAGGTGCCGCGTAGATCCGGCACGCCCAGGCCCGCCCAGAGCTTGCCCCCGGGTAAAGAAGTCGGAGGCAACTCCAGGGGCACACGGATGGCGGTGGTCTTGTAGCCCGCGTCCGCCACAGCCTTGTAGAAAGGCACGCCGCTGCGCTCGTTCGTCACCCGAGGAGGCTTGATGGGGATCAGGCCGAATAGGAACTCGGCCTTTTCCCGCGACACCAGCGCCAGCTCGGGAAGATAGGTCTGTGGGTCGCGCCGGAGGAAGTCGAAGATGCCTGTCCCGCCGGGATTGAGCCCCGTGGCAAAAGACGCCCAGGCTACCGGTGACTCGGGCGGATTGGTCGTGCCCAAAGGTCGGAAGGTGCCCCGCGCGGCAAGGCGGGCAAGGTTCGGCAGCTTCCCTTCCTTCATCCACTTGACGAGCAGGTTCGGGTCGGCGCCATCGAACCCCAACACCACCACCTGCGTCGTCACGGGACGCAGGCTGACCGTGCGGCGACAGCTTAGCACCCAGCCGCCGACCCCCAGCGCGACTAGAACCAAGGCCAACTTGCGGAAACTTGTCTTCAGCGTTCTCTCCCTCGGCACGAACTGTTCATTGTAAAGACCGGTGGCAAATCCGTCGAGAAAAAACTTGGAAGCACCTGCGCCTGCGGCGGATTGGCCGCCAGGAGCGCCGTCGGCCCAAACACAATCAGCCCAGGCGCGAGAACGAGCGGTCGATTGTCAACGACAGCGTGGCCATCGCGTTCTCAACATAGCTGGCCAGCGCGTCGTGATAGAAACCCAGACTCCGTTGCCGCACCAGCGACTCCTCCTCACCAGGAAAAACCAGGTGGTTGGTCTCGTGCAGAAGCACGCTCAGCATGCGCAGGCGGAATTGCCGGGCGTGAAATTCCTCCAGGCGGCTTCCTTCCCGGAACTTCGCGTCCAGAGCAGTGTCGGAGAGGGGAAGAGCCTGCCAGGTTTCTACCCGCTTATAGGCAATGTCCATTTCTCCCACGCGCGCGCCGCCAAAAGCGTCGTGCGGTTCCGCAAAGGGAGTCTCTTTCACCAGCATATGCCGGTGACCCAGGCAGCCGCAAACATTCCGGCGCCGAAGCTGGACGACAATCAGCCCCGGCGCCTTCCAGAGGATTTCGTGGTAGGCCTCGCGGCATCGCTCGGGAGCTGCTGCCCAGTCCTGCTCCACGGCATGCGCTAGCTGCTGCGCCATCGCAGCGTCGCGAAACGAGTGGGCAATGACGATCAGCGGCCCCGGCCGGTCGGAGAAAAGCGTAACGCGGTACCGCCGGCCGCTTGCCCACCGGCGCCAGCGAATCCCGCGCGGCAGAGAGCGCAAATACTCCTCCACGGCAGCGGGAGAAAGAATGTGTTCGCTCTCCATCAACCCTCATTTTAACTCGCCGGTGAGTACCACGGCTGGCGACGGAGGGGGAAAAATGCCAAGGCTACTACAGGCAGCCGCGACCGAGGACCACCAGGTTTTTCGAATTTGCCTTACGGCCGAGGGGATTCCCAGCTCACGAATGAGAGCGCACCAGCAGCCATAGCTTTCCCTTCCTAATCGCTGCGCAGCGCTCATTCGCCCTGGTAAACATATATTCCGCCCAGCCGCACTCGCACCTTGATATCCTGCGCGCCCTCCGCGTTCCGGAAGGAGACCTTGCGGCCGAAGCCGGCGCCCTCTTCGCCGCGAATGTCACTTTGGACGTACCCCAAGAACGTGCGAGCCTCGAGTGAGCGCAGCCGATCCAGGGAGGGCACGGTGACTTCCACATCGCCGTAACTCACCCGAATCTGCTGATGTCCTTCGATCCCGCGGACGCGCACATCGCCGTCCACGCAGCGCAGCATGAGGTTGGCATCATAGGGCATCTGAATCCGATAGTTCACAGAAAGCTTCGTCGCGCCGCGGAACAACCGCCAGGGCCTCCGCGGAGGAAAGAGCGTGCGCAGCCGGACCTCCTTATCGCCTCCCGAGAGCTCGATCCGGATCTGATCGTAAAGCCGCCGGGCCTTGGCCTCGGAACTTGCCCGCACAAGTTTCTCGGCTTCGATCTCCACACGCGGCTCATCCCAGCCTTCGATCCGCAGGTCGCCGATGCGCGCATCCACGACGAGAGTCCCGTAAGAAAACAAGCGCACGGAATACCGGGAAACTTGGCTGAACTCGTCAGCTCGCAGCGCCGCAGGGAAAAGGAGGCCACACAGAAGGCAGAGAAAGGACGAAGTGTAAAGGATGAAGTCCGCAGCGGCCTTGGACGGCCCTCGAGGAATGTTTCCTTTCATACTTCACCCGCTAGACTTCACTCGCGGCCCGTCCGCGCTCCCGCTTTCTGAAAGAGTTTGCTTTCGACCAGCCCTTGGCCTTCTTTGACCACGAGGAGGTGATCGATGGGAGGACTTGGGACGACGTCCATCTGCCCGCTCGGCCAGCGCAGTTCCAGCCGGTCGATCTTGGTGGCCGCTCCCAGCCCGAAGTGGACGCGCAGGTCACTCGAAGAGAGATAGCTCCCGCCGCTTCTGACCTCGTCGTACTGCGTGAGACCGCCCGCAACCAGCGTCACCTTCGTTCCAATGCCATCCCGATTGCTTCGCGTGCCTAGTGCCTTCACGACCACGGAGTGGCAGGGATTCTTGCGCGCGTGGCGGAGCAGCTCCGGCGAGTCATTCATGTTACTCACCATGATTTCCAGGTCGCCGTCGTTGTCGTAGTCAGCAGTG
>JALHUF010000562.1 GCA_022866195.1 Terriglobia bacterium | reverse complement strand
GTCAATCCGGAAGGCGCCCGGTTGCAGATGGAAGGCGCCATCACGATGGGTCTGGGGTATGCCTTGACTGAGGAGATTCGCTTCACCGGCGGCGACATCCACGATTCCAATTTCGATACCTACAAGATTCCGAGTTTTTCCTGGCTGCCCGAAATCGACACGGTCATCGTGGATGCAAAAGACTCGCCGCCGCAGGGGGGCGGAGAGCCAGCCGTAATCTGTATGGGTTGCTTGATTGCCAATGCGGTATTTGATGCCACCGGGGCCCGGCTGCTGCAACTGCCCATGACACCGGAGCGGATCAAAGACGCGCTCTCCCGCGGCTAAGTAGCAGACGAAGACGGACCCGGATCGTAGCTTGACCCCGAGGACAGGCTGAAAAAGGAACGGCGGACCAAGGAGCCCCAGATAGGGCTTCCCCGAGTAGGCTGCTGCCACCCTGCATCTAAGCGAAAGATCCTGGGCAGAAACCTGCGATAATGCATTTTCTTTGATAAGTCAGGGGCGGCGAAGGGGTGAGGGTGAAGCTTCTTCTAATCAACCCATGCAATCCCGTGGTCAGCATGAGCAAGATTCAGCGGTGGAACCGCCTGAACAAGTTCCGGGTCTGGAAGCCGCTGGGCCTGCTGATCCTGGCTCGTCTCACCCCGCCAAGCTGGGAGGTCGAGGTGATCGACGAGAACCTCGGCCTGATCGAGGCCCAGGCGCTGTCCCGCCCCGACTTGGTCGGCATCACCGCCTTCTCCTGCCAGGCCACTCGTGCCTACGAGCTGGCTGCGCTTTTCCGTGCGAGGGGAGTCCCGGTAGTGATGGGGGGCATTCACGCCACCATGCGCCTGGGCGAGGCCTTGGGCCACGTAGATGCCGTGGTCACCCGTGAGGCGGAGTTGGTGTGGCCGCGAGTCCTGGCCGATGTGCAGGCCGGAACGCTCCAGCGGGTCTACGCCGGCGGGCCAGTTCCGATGGCGGAGATTCCTCCGGCGCGCCACGACCTGCTAGCGAGGCGGTACCTCTTCGGTTCGATCCAGGTCACCCGGGGTTGCCCCTTGAACTGCTTGTTCTGTAGCGTGACCGCCTTCAACGGTGGCCAGTTCCGCCACCGCCCGATCGCGAACGTGATCGCCGAGCTGCACCAGATCCGCGAAAAGAGAATCCTGTTCGTGGACGACAACCTGGTCGGCACCCGCCGGGACCATATCGCCTACGCCAAGGATCTGTTCCGGGCGATGATCCGCGAGGGTTTAACCCGGCCCTGGATCTGCCAGGCCACGATCAACTTTGGCGACGACGACGAACTGCTTGATTTGGCGGCGCGGGCCGGTTGCCAGGGGGTCTTCATCGGCTTCGAGTCCCCCACGGTCGAAGGCTTGATTGCCCTGCGCAAGAAATTCAACATCCGGAAAGAGGGCGATTGGCGCGCGGCCGTGCGCCGGATCCAGGCCCACGGGATCACCGTGATGGGCTCGTTCATCCTGGGGATCGATACGGACCGGCCAGGCATCGGCGCCAGCACCGCCCGCGCCGCCGAGGACTACAGGCTCGACATGGCCAATGTCCAGATCCTCACGCCGCTGCCGGGGACGGCGCTCTTTGAAAAGCTGGAGCGTGAGGGGCGGATCATCGCCAACAGCTATCCCGCCGATTGGCAGTACTACACCTTCTCCCACCCTGTCTCCCAGTACCTCCACTTCACGGGGAGCGAGCTGGTGCGGGAGGTGAATCAGTTCCACGACCGGTTCGACTCCTACCCCAAGATCCTGGTTCGCGTGTTGCGAACGGTCCTCCACACGCGAACCCCCACGAAGGTGCTCCTCGGCCTCATCACCAACCTTACCTGCCGCTACAATCACTTGCTGGATCGGAAGGTCGACGCGCTTCGCTGCGCCCCTCCGGAAACCGCCTCTCCTAAGCACGGGCTCCGTCCGCAGGAGGACTAGCAGGATGCTGAAAAAGGCTTCCCCAGGGTCATTCTGAGCGCAGCAGGTAGCGCAACTCCCGTCCGTCAGTTGACGGATTGCGGCTTTTCCATGTTTGTTCTGGCGGCGTTGCGGCCATCCGCCAGAACCGCGTACCTTGAAGAGCCGCAGGTCCAGAGAGCGGGACCTGCGCTACGAGGCTTCCCGCCTGCTGAGACGCTTTTGGCGATTCAGCATCTGGCCCCGCGGGAAAGCTGAGGAACGAGGCTAGCGGGTTCCGCCTCCGCTGGTGAGGCTGATGAAGCTCAGGCAGCCAGGTGCGGCACTGTTTGAGGCAGAGGTTCGAACGAGGCGCGAGGCCGAGACGTACCCCGGACGCGTCCTTTGATAACAAAGCACTTGCAAGCGGAGGAAATGGTCGGTAGCCTTTGGGGGACCGACAGGTACTCGTCCGTAACGCTGGACGTCATCGGAATCAAGGGAGCGAACATGCGGAAGGCAAAAGGCGTTCTGATTAACGGTGTCCGATTCAGATCCGGGGAAGTGGATTGGGAAGACGCACACAGCGCCACGCGCGAGAAGTTGCCGGACTTTGAGGCCATGCGCCAAGGCAGGCAGTATATCGGTTCCAAAATAACCTCCGCCGGCCTCATCGCCAAAATCGGAAAGTATCTGCTGGTCATCACCGAAAAGGATGAGGCGCTGACGGAATTCGACTATACGCTGGTTCCGCGGCGGGCCAAGATCCAGATCCGCTATACGTAACCCATCTAGCCCACAACTGAACGGGTCTTCTGGGTGACGGAGAACCCGCGCCAGCCCTATAAGAGTCTGCTGGTCCACTGGTGCGGGGGGCGAGCCGCGGTGGGCCGCCAACGCCGTCAATAAATTACTGCTTTTCTTCCTCGCGTGTGCCAAGATTCGTTCCCGCAATCTGCTTATCAGCCATTGGGCGAGGGAACTCTTCACGCCGCATCTTACATACCCCCAGGGAGGATTCGGGGATGAACAACTTGCGATTTGCAGTTTTGGGAGCTGGGTTCTGGTCGCGATGTCAACTGGCCGCCTGGCGAGAAGTGGGCGGCGCGGAGTGCGTTGCGGTGTGTGACGCCGTGCGCGCCAAAGCGGAAGCGCGCGCCCGTGAATTCAGCATCCCACGGGTCTACGAAAGCGCGGCAGAGCTTCTCCGTCAGGAACGGTTGGACTTTGTCGATATCATCAGCAGTCCCGACACGCATCGAGAGCTGGTGCAACTGGCGGCGCAGCACCAGATCCCCGTGATTTGCCAGAAGCCCATGGCCCCTTCCTTGGCGGATGCCGAACGGATGGTGGAGGTCTGCCGTGACGCCGGAGTCCCCTTTTTCGTCCACGAGAACTGGCGCTGGCAAACTCCCCTGCGCAGGCTGAAGCAAGTGCTTGACGAGGGGCAGATTGGAATCCCGTTCCGCGCGCGCCTCGACATGATTTCGGGCTTTCCCGTCTTCATCAATCAGCCCTTTCTTCGAGAACTGGAGCAATTCATCCTGAGCGACCTCGGCACGCACATCCTGGATGTTGCCCGGTTCCTCTTCGGGGAAGCGCAGAGCCTGTACTGCCAGATCCAGCGCATTCACAAGGACATCAAGGGCGAAGACGTGGCCACGGTCCTGATGAAGATGGGCGGGCAGACCACGATGCTCGTCGAGATGGCCTATGCTGAGAATTCGCTGGAACGCGAGCGTTTTCCCGAAACATTTGCCTTTGTGGAAGGAGATAAAGGGTCGGTGGAACTTGCTCCCGACTTCTGGATTCGCGTCACCACTCAGGCGGGCACCTGGGCCAGGCGCTGTCCCCCGCCGCGCTATGCGTGGGCTGACCCTGCCTACGATGTGGTACAAGCCAGCATGGTTCCGTGCCTGGCGAATTTGCTCCAGGCGCTGCGCGGCCACGGTCCGGCGGAGACGACGGCCGAAGACAACCTGCAAACGCTGCGGCTGGTTTTTGCGGCTTACGAATCAGCGCGCACGGGGCAGGTGGTTTGCCTGGACTAGCTTGGACCTCCTGGTGCGAAGCGAATCGCCCGAGGAGAGAAGCGGCTCGCCACGATGAATATTCAACTCTGCCTATTCAGCTCCACGCCGGATATGGCGGACCTCAGCTTTGTGGTGAAAGTGCTCACCGGCACCCCGGTAGAGTTGGCCCAGCGCGCGGTTGCCTGGGGATACGACGGAATCGAGTTCATGCCCGATCCCCTGCACGTTCCTGACCCCCGCGAAGTAGATAAGGCTTTGAAGGCGGCAGGCGCTTTGATGCCCGTCGTCAACACCGGCCGCATGTTTGCGCAGGGAATGGCGCTCCTCCACGCTGACGCCCTCGTGAGGAAGGACTCGAGCGAGGCGTTCAAGAGAATCTTGGACTTCGCCGGTCACTTCAAGGCGCGCGTGGGATTAGGCGCGGCGCGCGGCGCAGGGATTCCGGGAGCCAACCGCGAAGAAATGGATCGCATGGCCGAGGATGTGTTTCGCGAACTGGCCGCACATGCCGAAAAGGTTCAGGCGGTCATCATGCTGGAGCCGGCTGACCCGGGCGTAACCAGCTACATCAATACCATGGACGAAGCGATGGCCTGGGTGGAACGCATCGGCAGTCCCGCCTTCAGCGTGATGCTGGACACTTACCAGCTTGCGGAATCGGAACCCTCGCTCGAGCATGGCATCCGGGCCGCGCGCGGTCAGGCGCGTCATATCCACCTTTACGATCCCAGCCGCTGGCCTCCGGGAGTCCTTCCCGAGAAGGAGCGCCTCGACTGGCCTCATCTCGCGCGCGTACTTCGGCAGGAGAATTTCCAAGGCTCAGGCTCCGTAGTGCTGGCCCTGGAAGGTGATCCGGAGCCTGCCGCGCGCAAAGCCGTGGCTTACCTGCGGCGAATATTTGAGGAGGGAGAACAGCCATGACCTTGGCAGGTCGAGTGGCTCTGGTGACGGGTGCCGGGCGCGGTATCGGAAAGGCGATTGCCCACGTGCTGACGGCCCGCGGGATGGCGGTGGGCGTGAACGACGGAGAAAAGATCTCGGCCGAGGACACCGCCGAGGAATTGCGGAGAGCAGGCGGGCGCGCTCTGGCTCTCCCGGCCGATATTTCCCGCAAGGCCGAAGTGGAAGCCATGGTGGAACGGGCGGAAAACGAACTGGGACCGCTCTGGCTTTTGGTGAACAACGCGGGCGTCTTCTTTTCCGGGCCCACGGTGGACATGAGCGAGGAGGCCTGGGACAGGGCCTTCGAGGTGGACGCGAAGGGTGTCTTCTTGTGTTCGCAGGCGGTCATTCGGAGGATGTTGCCCCGGCGCGCGGGCCGCATTGTGAACGTGTCTTCCATCGCTGGAATCATCGTGCGCACCAATCAGATCGCTTATTGCGCGGCCAAAGCCGCCGTTGTCCATTTCTCTCGCTGTCTGGCCGTGGAGTTGGCGCCCCACGGCATCACCGTCAACTGCCTTTGCCCGGGGATGACTCGCACCCCCATGCTTGTGGAGGGAGCGCGAGAGCGCGGGATGGATTTGGCAGAGATGGTGAGGTTGATTCCTGCGGGCCGGATGGCCGAACCTGAAGACCACGCGCACCTGGTTGCCTATTTCGCTTCCGATGAGGCAGCCCACGTAACGGGGCAGGTGGTTGCGGTGGACGGAGGCCAGAGCCAGTATCTTCCCCTGGTGCGGCCGAAGTAAGTTGGGGTCCCAGGAACGTTCTGAAGCTCTTTGGATATGCAACTGACTGCTATCTGGTAACTGGTCGCTACGCTTGACCCGGAGGGTACAGCGATGCTGGCGAAGAGAGTTCTTTACTACGGGGTGGATGCCCCTCTCCCCGAACGAGCCGAGCTGCGGGCGGGGCCTTTGTCGCTGGTGTTTGAGGAAGGCGACCTGCGCTGTGTCCGGTTGCAGGGGCGCGAGATTCTCCGCCGCGTCTACGTTGCCATCCGCGACCGCAATTGGGGCACTATCCCGCCGCGCCTCTCAAACCTCCAAAAGGAGATTGCCGCAGATTCGTTCCGCATCACCTACGACGTGGAGAACAGACAGGGCGAGATTGATTTTTTCTGGAAAGGGACAATCACGGGAGAGGCCGAAGGAACCATCACCTTCAGGATGGACGGGCAAGCGCGTTCGACTTTCCTCCGCAATCGGATTGGATTCTGCGTGCTCCATCCCCTGCGGGAGTGTGCCGGCCAGCCCTGCGTGGTGGAGCAGGTGGACGGCGCGGTCATCGAAGGCGCCTTCCCTCGCTACATCGCAGCCGATCAAGCCTTTCTGAACATGCGGGCTGTCTCACACGAAGTGGTCCCTGGGGTCTGGGCAGAGGTTCGTTTTGCGGGCGACACTTTCGAAATGGAGGATCAACGAAACTGGACGGACGCATCCTACAAAACCTATTGCACTCCGCTGAGCTTGCCCTTCCCGGCAGAGGTGAAAGCGGGCACAACCATCTCCCAATCAGTCACCTTGCGCCTTAAGGGGCGGGTCCCGGAGGGGCGGGAGGAATTGCCTACGTCGGAAGTCCGTCTGGCGGTGAGCGCGGGGCCTGCGGTCCCGCTTCCGCGCCTCGGGCTTGCCGTGGCCAGCCACGGGCAGCCGCCCGCGTCCAAGGAGTTGGCACGGCTGAAGGCGCTCAACCTCTCCCACCTGCGCGTGGACCTGAATCCGTTTCAGTCCGGCTACTTGGCGACGCTCCGGAGTGCCGCTTCTGAGGCCAGGGCGCTGGGTGTGCCGCTGGAGGTCGCTCTCACCCTCTCTGATAACGCGGCGGATGAACTCACCGGGGTCGTCGCCGCGCTCCAAGAGCTGAAGCCGGAGGTAGGCAGTTGGCTCATTTACTCCCCGCGGGAGAAATCCGCTACCGAGAAGTGGCTGAAGCTGGCGCGCAGATATCTTTCCTCCTACGATTCAAGAGCCAAGATCGGTGCGGGCACGAATGCCTACTTCGCTGAGCTCAACCGCGACCGGCCTCCCGTGGAGCTCGTGGACCTGGTCTGCTATTCCCTCAATCCCCAGGTCCATGCGGTTGACAATGCTTCGCTGATCGAGAATCTGGAAGGTCAGGCGGCGAGCGTTGAAAGCGCTCGCCAGTTTGCTGGCGGGCTGCCGCTGGCCGTCAGCACCATCACTCTCAAGCCGCGCTTCAATCCCGATGCCACCGGATCGGAGCCCGAGCCAGCGCCGGGTGAGTTGCCCTCGCAGGTGGATCCGAGACAAATGTCGCTGTTCGGCGCAGGTTGGACGCTGGGCAGCCTCAAGCGCCTTGGGGAAAGCGGCGCCTACAGCCTGACGTACTACGAGACCACGGGCTGGCGCGGAGTTATGGAAACCGAGAATGGTTCACCGCTGCCCGCGAACTTCCGCGCGCTTGTCGGCTCGGCCTTTCCTCTTTACCACGTGCTCGCCGACGTGGGTGAATTCGCCGGGGGCAGCGTGATTCCTTCCACCTCGAGCACTCCCCTAAAGGTAGAGGGCCTGGTACTGTCCCGGGATGGGCATACGCGAATTCTGCTCGCCAACCTGAGCCCGGAGCCGCAGTCAGTGCAGGTAACAGGGGCGAATCTTGCGAGGTCCGTGCGCGTGAGGTTCCTCGACGAGACCAACGCCGAACAGGCCATGCTGTCACCGGAACAGTTTCGCGCGGAAATGGGGGAGTGGGCGCAAACTTCGCAGGATGAGCTCGAACTGCGCTTGCGTCCCTTCGGGATCGCGCGCATCGACTCAGAACAGAAGTGAATCCCGTGGAGGGCCAATGAACATAGACATCGGTTGGGGAATTGCCGGGGTACTGTTGGGCGGGTTTCTGAACGGGAGCTGGGTCCTGCCCATGAAACGCATGCCGAAGTGGCGCTGGGAAAACTCTTGGCTGGCGTTTTCCGTCCTGGGCTTGATCCTCATTCCGTGGCTGGTGGCGCTCGAGACCGTGCCGCAACTGGGAGAGGTTATCCGGAGTACTTCCGGGTCCACGCTCGCCAAGGTCCTGGTTTTTGGTTTCGGCTGGGGTGTGGGAAACGTCCTTTTCGGCCTGGGGGTGAGTCGTCTGGGGCTGGCGGTAGGCTACGCAATCATCCTCGGCCTCATCGCGCCTATCGGCACTTTCCTCCCGCTCGTCGTCCTGCATCCGGAACGGCTCTGGACGCGGCAAGGGTTCGCCTTGATGGTCGGCACGGTGCTGGTGCTGGTCGGCATCCTCTTCTGCGCCCTCGCCGGGCGACGGCGCGAGCGGGAAGCCAAGACGCTGGCCCCCATGGTCCAGGCAGGATTCATGGTTGGCTTGGTGATTTGCATCGCGTCGGGGATTCTCTCCCCCATGTTGAATTTCGCTTTCGTGTTCGGAGAGGAGTTCCAGCGAAAGGCACTGGAGGGAGGCGCCCACGCCAGCATGGCGGCCAACGGCATCTGGGCGTTCACCTTGACCGCAGGGTTTCTCGCCAACGGCGGCTATGCGGTGTACTTGCTGGCGAAGAACCGTGGCTGGCAGTTCTTTTCCAGCGCACAAGCTCCCCGGGGTTATTGGCTCGGGGCGGGCCTGATGGGCATTATTCTGTTCGGGAGTTTCATGGCCTACGGCGCGGGAGCGACAGCGCTGGGTCCGCTGGGTGGCATTATCGGCTGGCCGTTGTTCATGTCCATGAGCCTGATTACCTCGAATCTGTGGGGTGCGCTGACGGGCGAATGGGCCGGAGCCAGCCGCCGGTCGTACGGCTATTCGCTGGTGGGCATCGGCCTCTTGATCGTGGCCATCACCATCATCTCGCGTGGAGGGAGTACCTAAGCCGCCGGGGACTGACCATGTGCGCGCACCGGCGCGAGAGGAAGCTATGAAACTGGGAATAGGAACCTATGCGTACATGTGGTCCATCGGTTTCCCCGGCGCCGCGCCGGAACGGCCCATGACCGCGCTTGACTTGCTGGCCAAAGCTCGGGAGCTGGGAGTGCGGGTGGTGCAGATTGGTCCCAACCTCCCTCTCGATCAACTCTCCGAAGCTGAACGGGAAGCGATCGTAAGGCAGGCGCGCGAAGGGCAGCTCGAGTTGGAGATTGGCACCCGAGGTCTGGAGACCGACCACTTGCGGCGCTATGTCGCGCTTACCGCCCGAGTGGGCGCCACCTTGTTGCGCACCATCCCTGAAGTCGCTGGCGGCAAGGTTCCCTCCGTGCCGGAAATCGCCGCCTATCTGCGTGCCATCATCCCCGATCTGGCCGCGGCAGGGGTCAGGCTGGCGATGGAAAACGGCAGAATTCCCGCGCAGGATTTGGACGGGTTGCTCAGGACTCTGGCGTGCCCCTGGATTGGCATTACTTTGGATACCGTGAATTCGCTGGCCATACCCGAAGGCACCGAGGAGGTCGTCCAGACGCTGGCGCGGCATACCTTGTGCCTTCACCTCAAGGAATTCGTCGTCCAGCGCGTGTGGCACATGATGGGTTTCACGGTCGAGGGGCGGCCGGCGGGCAAGGGACAACTTAATGTCCCGTGGCTGCTGGATACCTTGCGTGCCGCCGGAGTTTCACCTAACGCCATCCTGGAATTGTGGCCGCCGGAGCAAAAGACTTTGCAGGAAACCATCGCGCTCGAGCAGGCGTGGGCGGTGGAAAGCATCAACTACTTGCGACAGTACATCCCGGATTAGCCGTAGCACGGCCGTCCCGGCCGTGGGCGGGGTGCTGAAAGGCGCTCGCACCGTTGTCATCCTGAGCGAAGCCCGTCAGCTGACGGGCGAAGCGAAGGATCTAAGCGGTTCCTCTTTAATGTGCGAGCGAGATGCTTCTCCCGCTGCGCGGGATCAGCACGACAGGTAGGCTGTTCCGCACCCTGTTAGACCTTAGAAGAAGAGGAGAACGACCTATGACACATACCGTGGTCATTGTCGGTGCAGGTGGCAAGATGGGTCATCGGGCGGTGGAGAAGTTGGCCGGAAATCCGGCATACAAGGTCCTCGCCTGTGAGAAAGACCCGGAGCGAATTCGCGCTTTGCAGGAGGAGGGTCTGGAGGTTGCTCCGCTGGAGGCGGCGCTGGCCGAGGCGGACTTCGTCGTCATGGCGGTGCCGGATGCGCTGATTGGCCGGATCGCGCGCGAACTGGTGCCGCAAATGAAGAGAGATGCAACGCTCATCATGCTGGATGCCGCGGCAGCCTACGTGGGCGAGCTGCCGATCCGAGCCGATGTGACCTACATGATCACTCATCCCTGCCATCCTCCTATGTTCACGGAGCAGGCGACGCCTGAAGCACGACGCGATTACTTCGGCGGTGTGGCCGTGCAGGACATCATCGTCTCGCTGGCCCAAGGATCGGAATCGAACTTCGCCCAGGGTGTGGAGCTCTGCAAGGCGATCTTTGCGCCCGTGCGCACGGCCTATCGCGTCACGCCGGAACAGTTCGCGCTGCTCGAACCGGCCATGGCGGAAATCGTGGTGGCTTCGGCGGCCACGCTCATGAAGCAGGCCCTGGAAGCGGCGGTCGAGGCCGGCGTGCCGCGTGAGGCAGCCGAAGCCTTCATGGCCGGGCACGCGCAAATCGCGCTCGCCATCGTCTTCGGGGCAGAGAAATCGCCTTTCTCTGACGCCGCGCAGGTGGCTATCCGTTGGGGCTCCGAGCGCATCTTCGCCCCGGATTGGAAGAACGTCTTTCAGCCCGAGGAACTCCGTGCCGCCATCCAGGACATGATTCATCTCCGTAGCGCCGGTCTTTAGGCGGGCACGCGTTTGCAGGGATGTGTCCGCCTGAAGGTGGACGCTACGGCGGAAAGCCCATGCGGCGCTCGCGTCAG
>JALHUF010000561.1 GCA_022866195.1 Terriglobia bacterium | reverse complement strand
GGCGGGCGCCGGCGTCGCGGCGCAGGCTTGGGCGTGGAGGGCTCCGCGGGCGTCACCTCGGCCGGCTCAGGCGGCGCGGGCGCTTCAATCACCAAGGTCCCACTTTCCCCGGCGTGTGCGGGCGTGGCCGCCGGAGGCGGTGCCGGGGCATAGATGACGCGCGTGCTGGTCTGTCGCTTGGGGCATCCCCAAATCAACAGCGCCACGCCGCAGACCGAGAATAGTTTTCCGCGTCTCAAGGCAATCTTGATTCTACCACCACGCGTCGCGGTAGGGGCGGTCGGGCGCCCGCCCCGAAGCAATCGAGGACGGCCGACCGGCTCTGAAGTTAGCTACTCGATGACCTTGCCTTTTGTCTCCCGAGCGAACAGCAGGACTACGGTACCCAGCAAGTAGATTAAGGCGATGGAACTCGCGGCGCGCGCGAAGGTGCCGAAGCGCGCCACCAGGGATCCCGTCAGAAAGGGGCCCCCTGCGGCAAGCACTCGCCCGGCGTTGAAGCAGAATCCCGCGCCCGTGGCGCGAATACGCGTCGGGAAAATCTCCGGGAGGTAAATGGGGAACCCGCTGAAAATCCCGTTCGAGAAGAATCCCAATACCGGGAGCAGCACAATGGCAGTCGAGTAAGCGGAAGGCAACAGGAAGGCAGCGGGGAGCGCGGCGGCTGAGCCCACCAGCATGACGAGAAATGCGCCTCGCCTTCCTAACCATTCCGCCAGGGGGGCAAAGACCAGGTAACCGACAATGGCCCCAGCATTCAGGCTCATGATGGCGTAGCTGACTAGCCGGATCGTTGAGGCTTCGTCCAGACCGCGCGGCGCGAGCAACTCGCGGATAAGCGTGGGCGTCCAGTTGGTGGCACCCCAGAGGCCAAAAACCGCAACGAACGCCAGCCCGGTGCCCGCAAGTGTGTCCCGGCGAATGCCGGGAGTGAAAAGCTCCGTCAGGGTCAGACGGCGCGAGGCGGACGCTTGGGCTCCGCGCCGTACCTCTACCCACCGCTCCGGCTCGCGCACCTTCAGCCGCACCAGAAGAGCTACCAGGGCGGGCAGCAAACCGACAAAGAACATGATTCGCCAGCTCTGGGCCGAAAGTGAGAAGTAGATGGCGGCAGCTAGAAAGTATCCTGCGCCCCACGCCGATTGCAGCAGCCCCGCGCCTTTCACCCGCAGGGACTCGGGCCAGACTTCCGCCACCAGGGTGGCCCCTGCCGCCCATTCCCCGCCGATCCCAAGCGCGGCCAGGAATCGGTAGACGGCAAGTTCCCACCACGAGTGCGAAAAACCAGCCAGGGCGGTGAAGACGGCGTAGATGAGGATGGTGATCACCAGCGTGCGCGCGCGCCCGAGGTAATCCGCTGCGATGCCAAACACGATTCCGCCCAGCGCCCAGCCGACGACGAAGACTGCGAAGATAATGCCCCCGTACCAGCCGATGTTCTCGGGAGAACCTCGGCTGCCGAGCAGTTCCCGCAGGGCGGGCGCCAGGACCAGCGCGTAGATCGTGGCGTCCATCGAATCGAAGACCCAGCCCAGCCACGCCACGAACAGGACCAACCACTGATAACCCGAAAGCTGGCGCCAGGGCGAGGAGGGGCGCGGTCCGGTCAGGTGAGGTTTCATTCCTCTCGGCTCGCAAGTTGGTGTGTGCGCCACAGCGTGCTTAGGGCGGGGGTGCGTGGAGCAATAAAACAAATGCCAAAGCTCTGGAGAAAGACCTGGCCGGGCATCCCTGCGATGCTCAGCAGGAGCAGGAGAAGGCCCATGAGGAGCAGTATGGCGAGCGCGGCCAAAAGGATGGCGAGTGGCGTCCAGGCCCAGGCGACACCCACGAGTTGCAGCCCCAGGATGATCAGTGCTCCGACAATGACTACCCCCGAGAGGAGGGCCACCAGGGCAGGGAAGAGGAGAACCAATACCGCAACCCCCACCACTACCGACACCACGAATCGTAGCAAGACGTAGAGTGTGAAGATGCCCGCTTCGGCTTGCATGGCGCTCCCCACTTTCCGCCAAGCGGCGAGCAACGGCAAACGTTCCGCATACATGACGGGCACTACCAAGTCGTCGGTAAGGATGATGAGGGTGGCGGCGAGCAGGCCGATAAAGACCTCGGCCAGGAGCAGGCTCGCCAGGATCATGGAGAAAGCAATTGAACGGCTGCCGGCGGTGGTGGCGGCGCGCGCGAAGGGAAAAGCCGCAAGGACTCCCAGGCCCAGCGCGGCACCGAAAGCAACGAGTGCCCCCAGCAGCCAGAAGAAGTAAGAGTGGGCCAAGGGACGGACCCGCGGCAAAGTACGCCGGACCAGAACCTCCCCTTTGAGAATGGTATCCACCAGCACGAAGCGCGAGAGCGAGCGCAGGTAAATCAGCGTCACGCTCAGG
>JALHUF010000560.1 GCA_022866195.1 Terriglobia bacterium | reverse complement strand
TGCCTTCACACCGCAGGGATAACAGACTAGCCGCTTTGACCTGTACAACCCCTTCGGGGTTGGCCCCTTGGGACGGTCTTGGATCCGTGGGTTGCACCCACGGCTATTCATGTTGGTCCCCTGCGGGGAACCAGCAGGAAGGCTAGAAAAGCCGCAAGATTAAAAGGCGAATCTTGCGCTACAAGTGCTGCTGTCAACTGTGGACTGCCAGCTTCTTTCACTACCGGAAATTCTCCACCAGCATCAGGTCACTGCCTCCCTGGTCAACTTGCGTGTACAGGATCCATCGCCGGTCGGGGGAAACAGCACCCACATAGGCCGCTGGCTTTCCGAGGGACGCGATTCGCCGGATCTTCCCGGTAGTAGTGTTCAAGAACTGGATGGAATAGCCAGATTTGGGGTCTGGCCTTGGCGTGAAGTAGATCCCGTCATTCACCACCACAAAGTCGAATGAAACAAGAGAGTCGAGGATCTGCTGCACCACTCCCCCTTCCGTCGGAACCCTCAGGAGGGTAAAACCGTCAGCCGTGTTTCTAACATAGTAAATAAACTTGCCGTCCGGAGATTCAGTCGGCCCCCAGCCTGCCTCTGCGCCTGTTACCGGCACGGCTGGTCCCCCTTCGGCTGGTACTTTCTTAATTCCAGCTGGCATTGCATCGCAGAGGATCCACCGTCCATCCTTCGACCAGCTTGGGTTTCCCGAGTACGTGGAGAAAGTCATGCGTTGCGGACTCCCCCCGCTGGCATTGACGACGTAAACCTCAGGATGCCCTTCGATATTCGCGCTAAACGTCAAGCGACGGCTGTCTGGAGACCAGCGTGCCGCGTGACCCATGCTCGGCCCGCCCAGAAACGTGAGTTGGACGGCATTCGAGCCATCCGAGTCACAGACCCAGACTTCCCGGCTCCCGGAGCGCTCTGATAGAAACGCGATCTTCTTCCCGTCGGGAGAGAATCTCGCGGACTCCTCATTGCGTGTAGAGGCAATGAATTTCTGTGGCGGATTGGCTTTCCCCCCGGGAGTTGGGATCTCTATGCGCCAGATATTCTCATCATATAGCGCCTGAGCATAGGCAAGGCGATTGCCGCGCCGTGAAATTGCTGGATATGCGCCGTTCGCGCCAATCGCAGCCAGGCGTTGTGGCTTGCTCGAGTCAGAAGCCGCCACTCTCCACAGACTGGAATCTTGGCCCGACGAAGCTGAAAATATTAGAGAGCTGCCATCCATTGCCCAGGCGGGACTTGCAGCCCTCCAATTGCCAAAGGTAAGCCGTTTGGGCTCCGGTACGGGTTTGAGGCCCTGAGAGAGGTCAAGAAAGTAGAGATCGCTGTTGGTCCATGAAGCCCATCGGAAAAACGCCAGCGTGCGACCGTCCGGCGAGAACGCCGGGCAGCTATCTCCCGAGGTGTTTACGGGTGGAGACGTCAGCTTACGCTTCTCGCCAGTTTCGACAGAATAGAGGAATAGCGCCGTCGGTCCGCCAACCTCATCAAGAGCTACTACTGCCAGCCAATGGGAATCCGGGGACCAAGCGAGGAAATGACCTTCGACGTTGTGTTCGTCGAAATACATCTCTGTCAGTATTCGTTCCGGGCCGCCTATGGGAGAAATCAAAACCACGGCGACCTTGCCTCCGGGCAATACACGGTCGAAAGCAATCCAGCGGCCGTCTGGAGACCAGGCGGGGCTGGTTTCTACGGCCGGGTTGGTGGTAAGACGCAGCGGCGGTTCGGCACCGACGAGCTTCACATAGATATCGAAGTTGTCCTGCTTCTCTCCGTCCCATGAGAAAGCCACTTGGGTGCCGTCGGGCGAAAACGAAGGGTAATACTCGCTGCCGGTATAACTGGTGAGGGGAACGGCCGTCAGCGCGGCCTCTGGGGTCGTCGCGCGCGAACGGCCGAACCAGAACCAGCCCACGACTCCGAGAGCGACGACGAGGACCACGATGGCGATGGCAGCTAGCGCCAGCCGGCGAGGTAGAGGCGGCTTCACGCCGCCACGTTCGATATGGCGGGGTAAACCCGCCACTACAGCCGCCTTGTCGGCCAACTCGCCGGAATCCGACTCTTCCTTCAATTCCTCCAAAGCGACCTTGAGATCCGCCATTGTTTGGAGACGATGCTCGCGATCCTTCCGCAGGCATCGCTTGACGAGCCGTTCCACTTCCCGCGGCAGGCCCTCGACCACCTGGCTCAATGGCTTGGGTTCTTCGCGCAGGATGGCCGCGATGGTCGAGACTTTCGTCTCGCCCTGGAAGGCTCGCTGGCCGGTGAGCATTTCGTACAGCACCGAGCCGAAACTGAAAATGTCGGAGCGTGCATCCACCGGCTTCCCTTCGGCTTGTTCCGGCGACATGTAGCCCACCGTGCCGACAATCATGCCTTCCTCCGTCGTCGGCTCCCGCGTCACTGCCGTCTCCGCATCGCCAGTCGGCGCAGCTTCCGTGAGCTTGGCCAGGCCGAAGTCCAAGACCTTGACCAAACCATCCTCGGTCACCATCACGTTGGTGGGTTTCAAGTCGCGATGCACGATGCCGGCCGCGTGGGCTTTGGCGAGTGCCGTGGCCATCTGCACCGCGTACTTCAGCGCCTCGTTCACCCTCAGCCCGTGGCGCGCAATCAGCCGGTCGAGCGTCTTACCCTCGACGTGCTCCATGGCAATGTAGTGGACGCCCTCGGCCTCGTCGATGTCGTAGATGGTGATGATGTTGGGATGATTCAGCGCCGAAGC
>JALHUF010000559.1 GCA_022866195.1 Terriglobia bacterium | reverse complement strand
CGTGTCGCCGTGCTGCTCGCGCTGCCGTTGACTTTCCCCCTCCTGGTTTCCGCCACCATCACCAGCTTACTGGAGTCTCCCGAGGAGAAGGCCGCGCCCTCCACACCTCAGGAGAACCTCCAGGAGATGATCGAGGCGGGAGAGCAGGAAGGACTCATCAAGCGGGGCGAGGGAGAACTGCTCCAGTCCGTCGTCGAATTCCGTGACACCCTGGTGCGGGAAGTGATGACGCCGCGGCCGGAGATCGCTGCCGTAGAGATCAACACGCCGGTGGAAGAACTGCGCCGGCTTTTTCGCGAGAAACGTCTGACCCGGTATCCCGTCTATTCCGGACAGCTGGACCGCATCGAAGGCATCGTCAACGTGCGCGACCTGATGGAATTGCCGCCTGCGGAACAAGCGCAGGTCACGCTCCGCTCTCTCGTTCGCCCCGTCCCCTTTGTGCCCGAAACGAAACGCATCCAGGTACTGCTGAAAGAATTGCAGCAGACCACGACCCCACTGGCCATGGTCGTGGATGAGTACGGCAGCATTTCCGGACTGGTCACCATCGAGGATTTACTGGAAGAACTGGTTGGCGAGATCCGGGACGAGGTGGAACCGCATGCCCGGGACATCGTCAAGGAAACCGCGAACAGTTACATCGTCGCCGGGAACACCGAGCTGGTCCAGATCGCCGAGCAGCTCCACGTCTCGGTTGAGGGGCGCGACTATTCCACGGTCGCGGGCTTGCTGCTCGCCCGTCTGGGTCACGTTCCGCTGCCGGGTGAGACCGTGGAGCGGAGCGGTGTGACCTTTGAAGTTCTGGAGGCGAACCAGCGGACCGTGCTCAAGGTGCGCCTCCGCCTCTCGCCGAATGCTTCTCCCGCGGCCTCCGCCGATACCCACCCCAATGCCCATTAAATCAGGATTTGTAGCCATCGTAGGCCGCCCCAACGCGGGGAAGAGCACTCTCATCAATGTCCTGGTCGGCGAAAAGGTCTCCATCGTGACGCCCGTGCCGCAGACCACGCGCAACCGCATCCTGGGCATCGTGAACCGGCCCGACGCGCAGGTGGTTTTTGTGGACACGCCGGGCATCCACAAACCCCTCTCGCGCCTCAACCAGCAGATGATGACCTTCGTGCGGCAAGCTCTCGCGGAACGCGATTTGGCGGTGCTGATTGTGGATGCTTCGGCGAGGTTCGGCCGAGGCGACGAGTTCGCTCTGCAACTGCTAAAGGAATATGCGCCGAAGGCTATCCTGGCCCTGAACAAGATCGATCTGATTCCGAAGCCGCAGCTCCTGCCCCTCATTGACCGCTACTCCAAGCTGCACGACTTCGAAGAGATTTTTCCTGTTTCGGCCTTACACAACGATGGGGTCGAAGACGTGCTGCAAGCGGTGATCAGGCTTCTCCCAGAAGGGCCGCAATACTTTCCGCCCGAAATCTACACCGACCAGCCCGAGCGTTTCCTGGCGAGCGAGATCATCCGCGAAAAAGTGATCCGGCATACCCAGCAGGAACTCCCGCACGTGACGGCGGTCTTCATCGAGCAATTCGAAGAGACAGAAACCATCACGCGCATCCACGCGATGATCGTGGTCGAGCGGGATTCGCAGCGGCCCATCGTGCTTGGCGCTGGCGGGCAACGCATCAAGCAGATCGGCACCGAGGCGCGCCTGGAACTCGAGAGGCTGTTCCCACCCAAAGTCTTCCTTGAACTCTTCGTAAAAATCGAACCCCACTGGCGCGACCGCAGAGATCTGGTCGCCGCCCTTGACTACCGGGGCGAAGGGTAGGGGAGGGCCTTTACGGCCCTCCCGAAACATGAGGTAACGCAGCATTCGCTCTCTAATGCTGCGGCTTTTCAACGCGCCGTTCTTCAGCCCGACAAGTAGAGGAGCACCGGCGCCTGTCCCGGCCTTGCCGGG
>JALHUF010000558.1 GCA_022866195.1 Terriglobia bacterium | reverse complement strand
GGCGCGACTTCCTTTTCCATAATAACGGCGATGGGACGTTCACCGATGTCACGAAGCAGGCGGGCATCGATGCAAATCAGTATTACGGCCTCGGCGTTGTTTGGGGAGATTATGATCGAGATGGACGTTTGGATATCTATGTGGCGAATGATTCAACCCCGAGTTCGCTCTACCACAATAATGGTGATGGAACATTCACTGACGTGGGTGTGCAAGCGGGTGTCGCTTACAGCCTTGAAGGAGCGGAGCAGGCCGGCATGGGCACTGATTTCGCAGACTACGACAACGATGGTTGGGGCGATCTGGTGAAGGGCAACTTCTCAAACGACACCAAAAACCTCTATCACAATAACCGGGATGGAACGTTCGGCGACGTGACGTATGCGGCCGGGCTAGCCGATGTCGGTTGGCTCTTTACCACCTTCGGAACAAAATTCCTCGACTACGACAACGATGGGTGGAAGGACATTTTCCTGGCGAATGGGCAAGTCTTCCCCCACATCGACAAATACCCCATGGGGATCACTTACGCTGAGCGCAATCTACTGTTTCATAATCGTGGCGACGGCCAGTTTGATGAGGTCGGATTGCAGTCAGGACCGGGCTTGGCCATCCGGAAAGCGAGTCGAGGCGTGGCCACTGCGGACTACGATAACGATGGAGATCTTGAAATACTGGTTACCAACATGAACGACGCGCCGGACCTTTTGCATCATGCGCGCAAGAACCCGAATCACTCGATTCTCGTAAAGACTATTGGCACAAGGAGCAACCGGGATGGGATCGGGGCCGAGGTCAAAGTCGTAGCCAGAGGCTTGACGCAATACGATACGGTTCGCAGCGGTGGCAGTTATCTCTCCTCCAGTGATCTCCGGTTGCATTTTGGATTAGGCTCAGCCACCGAGATCGACCGGCTGGAATTGCACTGGCCCAGCGGCCAGACTGACACGATCCAGAGTCCTCCCCTGGACCACCTGCTTGTAATCGAGGAAGGAAAGGGTCTCCAAAAGGCCGAACCATTTCATCGGCCCTAAGCCCAGCCTCACCAACTTCTCCCGGGGGAGAAATTCCAAGGCCGCGACCACTAGGTCGAGCGATGGTCGATGCTGCGGTTTTGAACAGTCCGATGTCATCCAGCGAACTGCGAGCGATGTGTTTCAGTTTCGCGCCTTGGCGGGCGCCATTGACATACGGGATCTGGGCGACTGGCCCACGCAAGAGGCGAAGCAGACCCGCGCTGAGCTCGAGCAAGGAGCTGGTGGGCTGGACCTTCAAGGAAGAGACTACACTCCTCCCAGGAACGGGGGGACAGTTTATGAGAGTCGGAGTTTCTCTCCAAGGAATCCTGCTGCTCTAGAGCCGGCTGCCCGCCGACATTCAGAATACCTGTCCCCCCGCCGGATCCTCCGGTTAGACCAATTCGAGGGAAAAATCGAGGAAGGTCCGAAAAATTTCTCTTGACATTCAGATATTCGCGTAGTAGTAGGATGTCTGACATCGGACCACGAGGCCATGACACCAGAATCGAATCAAATCGGCTCTCCCATTGGCGGACGCGAAACCCTGCTTGAGACCATTGCCCGCAGAATGATAGGCCTTGTCATGGGAAACCGCTATAAAGCCGGCGATCGGCTGCCTGCAGAGCTGGAATTGGCAAGGCAGTTCAGCGTCGGAAGGGGAGCCATCCGCGAGGCCCTGAAAGCGTTGTCCGTTGTTGGCCTCGTTAGGGTCGAGCGCGGAAAAGGGACCTATGTAGCTGACAGGTCGGATTTCCTCGTTGGTCCCATATCACTAGGTTTCAATCTCGGGGTTCAATTCTCCTCACTTGTTGATGCCCGTAAGTTGATAGAAGTAGAACTCGCGGGATTAGCTGCAAAGCACGCTGACGCGAAAGCTATCCGTGTGATGCAAGGGCATCTTGAAGGCATGCAAAAGCACGCCGCTCCAGGTGCATTTGAGGAGTTCCTCAAGGCTGACCTAGGTTTCCATTTTGCCGTGGCGGATGCAGCCGGAAATCCTCTCCTGAGTCAATTCATGACTCTAATCCGCAATTTGATGGCCCAATGGATTTCTCTGACTTCAAAGGAGCCGGGGGTGGCAGAGGAAGCCCTTAATCAGCACGGATCGATTCTTGAGGCGGTTCGGAACCACAAGTCTCGTGAAGCCCGCGATGCGATGGCTCGTCACCTAGAGACTATGGCCCGCCATCTGTCGAAGGTGAGAAGGCGCCAGAAAGCAAACCCGCTTCACGCTGCATGGCGAGAGTGTTAGGTATTACGCGAGAATCCGTCGCAAGGGGAACGGCAACCCTCTGAGGAAAGGCACTCTTCACCCTCGCGATTCTTGGCTCTTTGCGAGGCGCCCCCCCAAGAGGGGAAGAAACGCCACATTTTGAAGTTCTGCAAGTGCGTCGGGATGTTCAGGGTCAATTTTCTAAGGAGGTAAGGTTATGTGTGGCAGGCGAAGTCATGTGTATCTTGGCACATCGTGGATTACTCGGATTCTGGCCTTATTGGCAACCCTCTGCCTAGGAGCCTTGCCCGGTTATAGTCAGACGGGACAGGGAAGGATCTCCGGAACGGTGGAGGACCCGAGCGGGGCTCTGGTTGTGGACGCCGCGGTGTCCGCTAGCAATGCTGGCACCGGGCTCCTAAGACAAGCTGTAACCGCCAGCGATGGAACCTACGTGATCCCCAACCTCCCGGTCGGCGAGTATAGTGTGACCGCGAGGCGCACAGGATTCAAATCTCAAACGAGTTCCGGGATTGTGGTCTATACGGACCAGACTTCGAGCGTAAATTTCAAATTAGAGCTAGGCGAAGTGTCACAGAGCATCGAGGTCTTGGCTGCCGCAGAAATGATTACGACTACTGGTGCCACGATGGGCGGGCTTGTTGGCGCGCGGGCTATAACCGAGCTTCCACTGAATGGGCGCGAGCCATCCGCTCTCGTTGATTTGGCCCCGGGAGCTATAAGGGCTACTAAGAGCGCTGCATTCACGTTTGAGTCAGACTGCTGCACTTGGCCGGTCCCGTCGGGATCCACTGTGAATGGCGGCCGCATGGGAAGCGCGGTTTACTTGCTCGACGGCGGCTTCAATATGGATAGCTACATTTATTCGCCCGCTCCGTTTCCCAACCCGGATGCCACCGAGGAATTCCGTGTCGCCACGAACAACTATGACGTTCGATATGGGTTCGCTTCATCGGCGGTTGTGAACATCGTGACGAAGTCCGGTTCAAATACGTGGCACGGCAATGCCTTCGAGTTCCTTCGCAACGATAAACTCAATGCCTCTAACTTTTTCTCCCACGAAGTCGATCCACTTAAGCGAAACCAGTTTGGGGGATCGATCGGGGGGAGGATCATTCGAGATAAACTCTTTATTTTCGGAAACACCCAAGTGACAACCGAACGGGCCGCCTATACTGGCTCGAGCGCGTATGTCCCGACCAACGCCCAGCTCAGCGGCGATTTCAGCAATCTCCTTCCAGATATCCAGTTGATGGACGCGAATACGGGGCTTCCATTCCCAGGGAACATTCTTGATCCGGGTACCTTCAATCCGATCTCAATGAAAATCTTGGAGAGCATTTCAAGGACCGATTCCCCAGATGGATTGGTATACCTGCCCCCGGGTGTTGACAAAAATACCTTTAAGGAGTTTACGATCAGGGCAGATTACTACCCCACCACCGGACACCAGGTCAGCTTTAGGACCTTTTTTGATGACTTTAATTCACCGGGGTTCGACGGCAATGGAAATTTGTTACTTGCATCCATGAGTATGACAACGAGATATCAATCTCACACATTGAATTGGACATGGAGCCCCAAGTCTAACCTCACAAATCATCTTGTTGTCGCCTACGGAAAAATGAACGTCACCAGTATCGCTAATATGGTAGGAGCGGACGGGCAGCCTGCATGCTTTGCGTGTTACGGCATGAAAGTCCCAGACTATCCGGAGTTCCCGCCAGTGATTGGCGGTCTGGGGGTGGGTGGATACTTCAGCATGGGCCAAAACACAAACTATGTTCCTCGATGGACTTTTGAAGTGAGTGACTCCGCCACCTGGGTGAAAGGGAAACATCTGATCGTAGCCGGGGTGGACGTTGTAAAGCAAGATATGTCGGAGTGGGCGGATTACCTTGCACGCCCACTTGTTAGTTTCTCGGGACAAGTTTCGGGCGACGGGCTTGCCGATTTCATGTTGGGGCAGATGTCAAGCTTCGCCCAGTCCGGCTCGGAGAGTACTCACCCTACAAGTATCCTTTGGGCAGGGTACGTGGGTGACACGTTTCGCCTGACGCCCAACTTCACCCTGGATCTGGGGCTACGCTGGGGGCCCTTCTTGCCTCCACAAGTCGAGGGCGACAGGATGACGCTCTTTCGTCCCGGCCTACAAAGCACCAGGTACCCCAACGCACCGCTCGGCATGGTCTTCCCGGGAGATCCTGGTGTTCCACTCGGGGCTTTCAACAACCAATACAAGAACTTCGAACCGCGGCTAGGCATCGCCTGGCAGCCAAAGGCGCTGCCCCACACTGCGATCAGAGCAGGTTTCGGAATATTCATCAGCCCGAATATGTTGAACGACTATCCCCACGCCGCAGACGGTGCGCCGTTCTCGCCCCAGTTCAATCTGGTCCCGGGTGGAGATCAGGGCCCGTATATTGACTTCACGGATCCATATAAGAATTTCGCTGGAAGTGGGGGAGTCTCTCCTTTTCCACCCTACGCTGATCCCGGAGCTGTTCCCCCTTCTTCAACCGAGTTTATACTGCCAACATCGATCCTGGGTACCTTCAATGGTGACTTTGTTCTCGGGAAAAATCAAGCCTGGAACTTTTCAGTGGAGCACGAATTTGGAAGTAACTTCCTAGTGCGGGTTGCTTATGTCGGAAGAGAATCATGGCACATGCAGACTCTTGTGGAGCTGAACCCTGGAATCTATGCGGATGGGGGGGCCCGAACGCGGTATCCAGACTATGGCCGAATATTGTCGAACGTCTCCTGGGGCACAGCATCATACAACGCCCTCCAGATGACCGTGGAGAAGCGGTTTTCGCACGGTTTACAGTTTACGTCAAACTATACGTATTCGAAGAGTCTCGATAGCCAGTCGAAGGCGACGACTGCCTATGCCGGGAGCGTAGGGAATCCATTTGATCTGAGGTGGAACCGTGGGCGCTCTGACATGTATTTCCCCAGTGTTTGGTCAAATCACTGGGTATTCCAACTACCGGGCCTAGCACGTTACGGGAAAGTCGTTGCTGGGGTCTTCGGAAACTGGGAGGTCTCGGGAGTCTGGCAGCTAATGTCTGGAAAGCCTTTCAACGTTTTCGGTGGACAAGGCAATAACAGGTCGCTGGCGCAAATCGGTGGCGACCGCGCGGATCTAACTGGGGAGCCGCTAAACGTGCACACCGGGAACAAGGACCACTGGCTTAGCGCGTATGTTGATCGCGCTGCGTTTAAGCGGAACGAGCCGGGAACGTTCGGAAACGCCCCGCGGAACATGATTTCGGGGCCGGGGACGAATAACGCGGATCTGGGGATTTCGAAGAATATTCCATTCAAGGAACGCTACAAGATCCAGGTCCGATGGGAAATGTTCAACGCGTTTAATCGAACACAGTTTAACAACCCAGGGACTAACTGGAGCAGTTCGTCATTTGGTAGGATAACGAGCTCAGGCGCAGCACGAGTTATGCAGATTGGCGCAAAATTGTCTTGGTGAAGTGACCTTAGTTAACGGTCTCCGGACACTGAGGTCCTACGGTGTCCGGAGACCGTCAGATAGCTACGACGAGACCTCACATAAGGCC
>JALHUF010000557.1 GCA_022866195.1 Terriglobia bacterium | reverse complement strand
TTCATCCGGCTTCTCCTGCCGCATGTCTTGCACATACCGCAATCCTTGATCCGCCTTCGCCCTGCCATGCGTAGCTGGCAGGAGCGTCTGCTTAACACGGCACCCGGGCGGGTTGTGAAGCCCGAAGAATGCGCCTAGACAACATTGGTCGATGGGGATCACCAACAATCCTCCTGCAGTTGATCCCCAGTGTTTCCTGTGGCTTGCCGGACCTGGCAACGCTCCCACTCCGCGAACACCAGACCCGAGCCGCGGCCTATCGGGGAATGGAAGCAGGCTTGCGCGGCTTAGTCCCGAAGAGGGAGGTGCAAAGTCGTGCGGATTGGGCCTTGGCTGCGAATTGGCGGTACGACGGTGGTGGCAGCATTCATTGCCTGGCGCGTTCCAGTGGCGGCGCTGTGGTCAGCCTTCGAGAACTTGGACACGCGCTGGTTATGGGCGGCGCTGGCGTCGGTTCTGGCCATGCTGGCGGTGCGTTGGCTCAGGTGGCACCGGCTGCTGGCGGCAGGTGGCGTACAGGTCGCACAGAGTGACTCGGCGAAATCTCTGCTGGGAGGATTCGCGCTCAGCGCCGTCACGCCGGGGCGCATGGGCGAGCTGGCCCGCTGCCTGTTCGTAGCTGAGTCCGAGCGCCCGCAGGTGCTCCTGCTGAATGTTCTCGACCGGGCCCTCGATATGTGGGCTCTGGCCACCTGTGCGGTTGCCAGCTTGGTGGCTTTGGCCCCCCGCCCTTACGGGGTCTTTGCGCTCGCCGTCTGGCTGGCTTTGTTGCCCATAGGCATAGGCCTACCCAGGCTAGTGGCGAATCTCCATGACCTTCCCTGGTGGGGCGAAAACTTCCGCGAGCGACTGCGCGCCGCCGGGCAATCTCTCCAAACAATTTCCTCCGCTCCCTTCACCGCCTTGGCAACGCTGTCCACCTCACTCGACCTGCTGACCTTCTTCTTTCTGCTTCGAGCTTTTCACCCCGTCAGTTTCCGGGCGGCGGTCGTCACCTTCCCGTGGATCGTGGCAGCCGGCGGGCTGCCCATCTCGGTAAGCGGGCTCGGGCCACGCGAAGGTGTGGCAGCCCTGCTGCTGGCTCGCTATGCGATTCCGGGCGCCACAGCCTGCGATGTTTCTCTTCTCCTGTTCGTATTCTCGGGCCTGCTGCCGGCCCTAATAGGAACCTTTTGGCTCCTGGCCGCGCCGCTACGCCGACGCAGCCCCGGTTGGTCGGACAACCTCGAAACGCTGGTTGGACGCACCTGAAGCGGCGCGCCCTGAGATACCCGTGTCTCACACTCGGAATCCAGTCAACTACTTCGCCAGGGCCTGGAGCAAATCCCGCTCGAGCTGGCGAAAAGTCGCCGGAGCGCGGACATACTCCGTGAAAGAAGAGATCGCAGCCTTGGCAAGGCGGTCGGCCTCTGCCGGGTTCTTCGCCTTTAGCGCCCGGAGGAGTTCATAGTCCTCGATGCCCTCCCGCATGGCCTCCAGGCGAATGGAGCTAAGCACCGACTTGTGGGCGCGGTCCGGATACATGATGAAGGCGTCGCCGGGTGGTAGGAGCTCCGTGTTGGCGTTGATGACCGGCTGGGTGTCCTTCATCGGCTCGGGCCCCCAGTAGTTTCCGCCCCAGTGCAGGAATCCCGTGAAGTTGTGGCGGAAGTTGAGCCAGTGCAGCAGCCGGACCTTGAGCAAAGGGTAGTCCAGCAAGCGGTTCAGATACCGCCCGTTGGGAACGAGGCAGGTGTAGAACCACACTTCATGCCCGCTTTCGATTCGCCGCCGCAACAGCTCCATCTGATCGTCGAACCTGCCGAGCTGCGGCACCCAGATGTCGCAATTCTTCTGCAACTCCTCGGGCATCTCCGCGGCGACCACGGCATCAATGGTAGAAACACCAGGCAAGCAACGATGCACGATTCCCGCGAACTTCTGGTAATAGGGCGGTTCAGAGCCGTGCGCTTCGTCAAGGATGTGCTGCAAGTAGCTTGATTTCCACCCCTTCTCCTCCAGGTGCGCGTTAAGGGCGGTTAGGAAGCCAGTCAGGAACTGCTCCACTCGGGCATCCTCTGGGGGAAGGGATTCCTTTCGGACCCGGTCACCGGCAAGTTGGAAGGTTGGGATCTCAAGCGAGCCTTCATAACTTTCGCCACTCCGGCCCAGCAGGTGGCCCCCCTCGATGTATCCGAGGGCCCCTGCTCTCCTGAACGTTTCCACCCAACGGTCGAAGTCTCTGAAGTCGTAGCGTATCTCACCAGCCTTGGCGTGGGGATGAATCAATTCCAGCAGGGGGGTGATGATCACGTTCTGGCGGTGGTCAGCCATCACCCGCGCCACATTCTCGACGAGCGTCCACCACTCCTCGGAAAAGGCCGGAACGCCATAGAACTGGCGCGAGACCTTGTCATCGAAGCCAAACCAGTTCGTCACCTTGAGTGACCGCTCTTGCGGCACCGTAGCGGCCACGACGCGCAAACGAAAAGGCGCGCGGGCTACCACTCCCTTGCCAGTTCGCAGGGTGACAGCTCCCCGGTAAATGCCGGGGCGGGCGTCACTCGGAACGTGCACAGTCACCCAGACAGCATGGGTCCGGTTGGCTTCCAGATCGAAGGGAAAATCCAGGAGGGGATCCGGATACCACCCGGGAGCTTCTCCCACCAGTTCCTCCGCCGGAGTGTCCGGGGTGTGCGAGCCCACCACGACGTAACCCACGTGGCGAACCTGCACGTCGGCAATTTTTCCTCCCGACCCGTCGTCCAGCGGGGCCACTTCAGCGCTCAGTGCAGGGAGTGGCGTTGCGGAACGAATGGCCAGTTGAACGCTCACATGCTGGTTTCGGGCCCCCAG
>JALHUF010000556.1 GCA_022866195.1 Terriglobia bacterium | reverse complement strand
CACATGCATGTGAGCCACGTGGGTTGCTCTTCGACCGCGGGATGCTATATTAGAAAGCGGCTTGGCTGATGCGCAGGATATAGTCTCTTCAGATGAAACGCACACCTCCCTTTAGAATGCACGCCTTTCATGCGAGCCGCAGGCGCGTGAGCGCCGCGGGCTGGGCCTGCCTCTTCGCCTGCGTGCTTACGCCAGCCATAGCTTCTCCGGCCGGCCCGCCCGTCACCTACGTTCTCGACCTCCGTGCGCCGGCGTCGCATCTGGTGCGGGTCACCATGACCGTGCCCCAGGCTGCTCCCCGCACGGAGATTCAGTTTCCCGCCTGGAACGCCCTCTACCAGATTCGGGATTTTGTGCGAAACGTCCAGGAGCTCGAAACGCGCTGCGACGCACAACCGCGTGAGCTGACGCGCGTGGATCTCCAGACTTGGCGAAGCGGGGAAGAAACGTGCGCCAGCCTGGAAGTCCGCTATGCTGTCTATGCCAACGAAGAGAGCGTCTTTTCGAGCGTCCTGAACGAACAACACAGTTTCATGAACTTCGCCCTGCTGCTTTTCTACCTGCCGCGGGAACGCCAGCGTGCGGCCCGTGTCAAATTCCTTCTGCCCGAAAACTGGAAGCTGGCGATACTCCTGGAGGAAGGTCCGGCGCCGGGTGAGTTCAGCGCTGCCAATTACGATGTCCTTGCGGATAGCCCCGCCGAGGCCGGAGAATTCCAGGATTATCGCTACCAGCAGAGCGGCGCGACGTATCGGGTAGTGGTACACGCCGATCCTCGTGACTACTCGGCCGAGCGCCTGCTCGCCTCCCTGCAAAAGATCACCGCCGCGGAAACGGCGCTAATGCGCGATGTGCCCTTCTCGCAGTACACCTTCATTCTCCATTTCCCGCGCCAAGGCGGGGGTGGAATGGAGCACCGGAACGGGACGGCGATCAGCATGTCGGCCGCCGAACTGCGCAACCATTGGGAGGCGCTCGAAGCCATCCTGGCCCACGAGTTTTTCCACCTCTGGAACGTCAAGCGCATCCGGCCGCAGAACCTTGAGCCGGTGGACTACGTCCACGGGAATGACACGCGCGACCTCTGGTTTTGCGAGGGCGTGACCAGCGCCTATGCGGAATTGGCGCTCGTGCGGGCGGGCCTGATTACGCGGGAGACTTTCTATGGGCGGCTGGCGGAGGAAATCCGAAGGCTTCAGGAGCGGCCCGCGCGACACTATCAGAGTGTGGAGCAGGCTGGGCGGGAAGCGTGGCTGGAGAAATACCCCGACTTCCTGCGGCCCGAGCGCAGCATCTCCTACTACAATAAGGGAGCGCTGCTGGCATTCCTGCTCGACCTCGGCATCCGCCACGCCAGTAACAATGCCTGCAGCCTGGACGACGTGATGCGCCGCCTGAACGACGACTTCGCCCGTCGCGGTCGCTTCTTCACCCAGGGAGACTTCCTCGGTGTCATCTCTGGCATGGCCCCGGCGTTCACCACACTGCATCAGTTTGTCGCCGACTACATCACGGGCACTCGCGAACTCGACTACGAAACCTACCTCGGTTATGCCGGCCTGCGCCTGGCCACGGCAGCCACCGACCAACCAGGACTGGGATTCCTGGCGGTGCAGAGCTTTGATGGGCCCATTCAGGTGGAAGCGGTCGATCCAGGCAGCGGTGCCGAGAGGGCAGGTTTGCAGCGCGGCGACATCCTTCTTGAGATGGACGGCCGCTCCCTCCACGCGCCGCCCCTGGACCAGCTCGCCGGAATAAAGCCGGGCCGTAAGGTCCATTTCCGGGTGCGGCGAGGAAGGCGGGAATTCCCCCTCGAGTTCCCGCTGGAGGCAAAACGGCGGATTAGTTATCGCGTGGAAGAGGTAAGCGACGCCAGCCCGGAACAACGGCGCATTCGCCAAGGGTGGCTGGAGGGAACCACCACCACGCCAACGGCAGGCAGGCCATGATCCGCGCCTTCTTCGTCATCTCCCTCACGTTTGTGTACCTGCTGCTGCTTGGGCCTCCTCTATTCCTCTTTGCGTATCTTACGGGCAACGCCAATTTGGTTTACCGGGTGGGTGCCTGGGGATGCAGGTTTGCCGTGTGGCTGGCTGGGGTTCGGCTGGAAGTCCAGGGACGCGAGAAGATTCCGACCGGCCAGGCGGTCGTTTTCATGCCTAACCATCAGAGCAATTGCGACCCGCCGGCGGTGATTTCCATCCTTCCCCGGGTGCGGGTGCTGGTGAAGAAGGAGTTCTGTCGGACCCCGCTGCTGGGGCGAGCCATGCTTCTGGTCGGGTTCATTCCCGTGGATCGAAAGAACCGCGAGCGTGCCATAGAGGCGATCGAGGAAGGGGCCAAGTCACTGGCCGCCGGCCATTCTTTCATGGTGTTTCCCGAGGGCACGCGCAGTCGGGACGGCCGACTCCAGCCCTTCAAGAAGGGCGCCTTTGTGATGGCCATGAAGGCCCAGGTGCCCATCATCCCCATTTCCCTTTCGGGAAGCAGCAGGATTATGCAGAAAGGCAGATTCGCGATCCGCCCTGGGCTGGTGCGAATTACTGTCCACGACGCCGTTCCCACGGCAGGCTACGTGCCGGCGAACCGCAGCCAGTTGATGGAACGCGTGCGTCGGGCCGTTCTTTCCGGCTTGGCGGAGAATGAGCAACCACTATCTACGGCTTCGTCTCCTCCCGTCGTACCCCCCGCGCCGGGATAGGGACGCGCCACTACAGTTCGACTCCTATCTTCCGCAGGTGGTCGCAAACCTTTCTGAAGGCCGCGTAGATCTCCGGCAAGCGCGCAAAGATGGCGGAACACTTCAGCCAGAGGGCATTATCGATGGCCGGGTAGCCAGAAATGGTGCGGTTCGGCTCCACGTCAGAGGGGATGCCCGACTGCGCGGTGGCAATGACGTTGTCGCCGATGGTCAAGTGTCCGGCCACGCCCACCTGGCCCGCGAGCACCACGTTGCGCCCGAGCTTGCAGCTCCCCGCCAAGCCCGCTTGCCCGCACAGCAGCGAGTTCTCCCCAATGTCGCAACCGTGGCCGACCTGCACCAGGTTATCCACTTTGACGCCCCGCCGCAGGCGGGTTTCTCCCACGGCCGCGCGGTCGATGCAGGCATTGGCCTGCACCTCCACGGCGTCCTCGATGATCACGGTTCCCGACTGCACAATCTTGTAGTAGGAACCATCGGCCTGTCGGGCGAAGCCGTAGCCATCACCTCCAACCACGACCCCGTTCTGGAGAATGACGTCATTTCCGATCTGCACGCCTTCCCGGACCACGGCGTGAGAGTGAGCAAAGAAGCGATGGCCGACCTTCGCGTGGCGGTAGATCATGACGAAACTCTTCAGCACGCAGTCATCACCCAACTCGACGCCTTCTTCAATCACCACGTAGGGGCCAATGGAGGGATTGCAGCCCAGCTTCACATCGGGCGCGAGCACGGCCGTCGGATGGATGCCGGCGGGCGGGCGGTAAGGCGGGGAAAAGATCTCCAGAGCCTTCGCGAAGGTGAGGTAGGGATTTTCCGCCCGCAAGACCGGCCGCGCGGGCACCTCGACGTCCGGGCCGACGATAATCGCCGCGGCGCGCGTGGTCTTGAGCTTACGATGGTATTTAGGATTGGAGAGGAATGTCAGCTCGGTTGGCGAGGCCTCATCCATCCCGGCAACCCCAGAAATTTCCAGGTCACTCGGCCCCTCCAGCGTGCTCCCGAGATGTACCGCCAGTTCGCCCAGTTTCATGGTGTTCCTAATCCTTTCTGGAGTTCCACGCTAAGGCCTGCTTCCGCGCGCCTCGTGCAGCCGCCTGCCGCACCGGGAACCCCCTGGCCACCTCCCGCAAGCCTAACAGTGGAGGAGGCAAGAAGGCAACGCCCGGTACGAGGGTAACAGTACTTTCGTGCCGTTGCTCCAGGAGCAGCCTTCGGATGAGACTCCCAGGTAACAAGAGGTCTTTCCTGGGCCTCACGGGAGGTGGCATGGAGTGAGGCGGCGGGGCGGGGAAGATGACTATGCATTCCGCCCCGTCGCACGGCACCACATCGAGTGTGGCTGTCTAAGCAGGGGTGGCGGTTCAACCTGTGGCTGTCACAGCGGGGGAGCGGGGGTAGATCGCAGACGAAAGGCTATGCGCCATCCCTCACCCCGCTTCCTTTCATTCACCCTTGCCCGGGCTGGGTGGACTTCCCCTCAGAGAAGCCTTGCACCAGCGGCAGAATCGAGTTAATCTCTCGGTGGCAGAGTTGCGGGGAAGAATAGGGTCGCAGCAAGCATGAATTATCTGCGCGCAGGCGTTCGGATTCCTTTGGAACTCCCGGCGGAAGTCCGGTGGAAGAGTCACGCGGGATAGCCTCGACAGGTCCAGGGGAAGACGGCGAGTATCAGCGCCAACGGCATGTTTGTATCCTTGCCCGTCCCATTGCGCCAGCACACTCCCGTCACCATCACGATAAGCCTGCCTGTTGAGATCACCAAGGTCCCGCTGCAGCTCTGCTGTCGGGGACGAGTGGTCAGCCAGCCTCCGAAACGCGCGGGGATTGGGGCGATCATCGATGATTATCGGTTCCGCCCCGCACGGCAGCTCGTATGAGACCTGCTTCTGTGGGGGCCTGCTAGTTCTCAGGGCAGAGTATCCCACGGCCCGCGAAGACTCCCGGCTGGCATAGTCCCCCAAAAGCCATCAGGGTCGCAGATTTGCGCAAAGCTGGCATCGCGCCGCCACGGCATCGGCGGTGCGGGCGACTGACCCTGGGTCAGTGTCATGGGAGCGGCAAACACGACCAAAAGAAGAATTCGGGTCCTGGTTGCAGACCTGGAAGCGATATTCCGCATCGGCCTGATGAAGGTTCTCGGTGTGGAAGACGACCTGCGCGTCGTGGCCCAAGCTGATGGGGCTGCTCAGGTGCCTGGGTTGGCGAAGAAATTCAAGCCGGACTTACTTTTCGTACAGGCCGAAATGTTGGGGCGTGACCCCAGAGATTCTATCTTCCGCATCCGCCAAGCCTGGGCACCTGGCAGGATCATCATCACTGCCTCGGCGCTGGCCGCTGAAGAGACCGCTCGATACGTGGAGGCGGGAGCCGCCGGGGTCATCCTGAAGTCTGTAAACCCGACTCTGTTTGTGAAGGGTGCACGCAAAGTCATGCGGAACGAGTTGTGGCTGCCAGAGCAGCATTCTGCTCACGTGGCCAGCCCGCTGAAAGGCGTGCCCGCCGCCCCGCGGCGGCCCGTGGACACGCTGACCCGTCGCGAGAAGTCCATCATCGCCTGCCTGGTGCAGGGCTGGCACAACCGCGAGATCGCTCATCACCTCCGCATCACCGAGCAGACCGTAAAGAACTACCTGCGCGCGATTTACGACAAGGTCGGAGTATCTGACCGGCTAGAACTGGCCCTGCACGCGATCTATCAACGAATGGAATTGCCTCCCGTTCTCCCGACCGAGCCTGGGCCGTAATAGCCGCGCTGACCCTGCCACCGATCCAGAGCTACTCGTGCTCTCAGACTAGCCTGACGGGGCCCAGAGACACATTGACAGGGTGCCCTTCCCGGTCAGAGACTTATAACCTGTTGATTTCTGGGAAGTTGCGCTCACCAAGGCGAACTCTCACCCCCCCGGCGCCAAGCGGGCGGAGGACTATCTTCTTCCACGTCGATGAACTGCCGGACTTGGCCGCACGGCAACTGCCCGCCAAGCTAATGTGTTGCCAAAATGCAGCTTGGCGGCAGAAACTACCTTGTGCTAATATGGGTCCGCAATTGCGCCCGTCAAGTGATTCGGCGACCGCATCGGAGCGCCGTGCTTGAGAGATCATCGTAACATATTGGAAAATCAGTACTTAGTTTCACGTCGCGGCAGAAGTGTTTGCGTTTCGGGGTTGGCCTCGGGAACGGCCGCGAAAATGTCCGAGTCTCGTCACCCCCAGCTTGTTCAGCGCCGCTTTGCAGAAACAAGATGGCTGACGAAATGAAAACGGGGCAGACGCTCTCTGCCCCAGATGCGGAAAGCAAGCGGGCTGCCCCTAGCGAACCCCGCGCGCCGAATGTGCGGGTGAGCAAGAACGGCTCCTCCGCGGCAGACCCAGTCGCGCCGGAACTTGACTCTTTTCTGAGCTACATCCGCGTGGAAAAAGGGCTGGCTGCCAACACCGTTGACAGCTACCGGCGGGACCTTGTGGAGTTCTTCACTTTCCTGCGTCGCGAGCGTCGGCAACTAGGGATGATCCGGCGCGAGGACATTCGGAGCTATCTGGAGACGCTGTACCGCCGTGGCTTGAACGCACGCTCGGTGGCCAGGCATCTGGTCTCGGTCCGGAATCTGTTTCGCTTCTTGCTGAAGGAAGGGAAGATCCGGAGCGACCCCACGGCGGAGATCGACGCCCCCCACATCGGCCGCAGTCTTCCCAAATACCTGACGCCGGATGAGGTGGATACACTCCTCCAGCAACCCGACCCGACCAGCCCCGCCGGCCTGCGTGACAAGGGCCTGCTGGAACTGTTGTATGCCACCGGGATGCGCGTCTCGGAACTGGTCCATCTGCGTTGGGAAGATCTCGAGATCAATCTGGGTGTAGTTCGCTGCCGCGGGAAGGGAAGCAAGGAACGGCTGATTCCGGTAGGGAAGTCGGCGCTGCGCGCCGTGGAGGCATACGTCGAGCGCGGCCGGCAGCCACTCGCGAAGAGTTCCAAAGCTCCCTTCCTGTTCCTCAACCAGCGCGGGGGGCAGCTTTCGCGGGTGGGATTCTGGAAGCTCCTGCGCGGCTACGGTCGGGCCGCGGGCATTGCCACGCCGCTCAGTCCGCACATGCTGCGGCATTCCTTCGCCACGCATCTGCTGGAACGCGGCGCGGATTTGCGCTCCATCCAGTTGATGCTCGGCCACAGCGATATCTCGACCACACAGATCTACACGCACGTTCTGAAGGAGCGTTTGAAGCAGGTCTATCACGATCATCACCCGAGAGCCTGACGCCGTGCTTCGGGCAGGAGACAAACTCAGCACCGGGGACCTATGAGCGACTACAACTTCCTGATGGAAAGCCGGCTTTCCCCTCAGCAATTCCACGTTCTCACGCATCTGGCGCGCCT
>JALHUF010000555.1 GCA_022866195.1 Terriglobia bacterium | reverse complement strand
CTACGCCTATTCCGGAGACCGGGCCGTGGTGGAACTGGTGCAATCGCTGCTGGATTATCAGCTCGCCCACGGAACCACGCCGGCGCACTGGAATTGGGGCAGCGTCCCGTACGCGAGTTCCGATCATGGCGCCACCGAATATCGCGGTGCGCACGACTTTCTATATGACCAGAAAATGCCCGGGCGCGGCGACGGCTACGGAGTGATCGAGCCGGACAAGGTGGGGGAGCTGGGCTATGGCTACTTGAAATTCTACGAGCTTACCGGCGAGGTTCGTTACCACGCGGCGGCCATCGCCTGCGCCGACGCACTGGCGCGGCACGTTCGTCCCGGCGATGCGACGCACTCGCCTTGGCCCTTCCGAATTTATGCGGAAACGAACGTTCCCCGCGAGGAGTACTCCAGCAACGTCATCGGCCCTCTGCACCTCTTTGACGAACTCGTGCGCCTCAACCTGGGGGATGTCCCGGCGTATCGCCGGGCCCGCGAAATGGCTTGGTCGTGGATGATGACCTACCCGATGGAAAACAGTCTCTGGGCTACTTATTTTGAGGATGTCTCGATCTTCGACAAGCCGGAGAACTTCAATCAGTACAGCCCGCTCGAGATTGCTCGGTACATCATGCAGCATCCCGAGTACGATGCCGGCTGGCGCGCGCACGTCCCCAAGATCATCCAGTGGGTGGAGAAAACCTTCGTCGTTGATGTGCCCAAGGAACCCGCGGTGCAGTTCGGGGCCAATGCGGTCTCCGAACAGATCCATTACATGCCGAAGATGGGCAGCCACACGTCGCGCTACGCCTCGATTAACGCCCTGTGGTACGAGAAAACGGGGGAGGCTGCCGCCAGGGAGAAAGCATTTCGGTCGTTTAACTGGGCCACGTACATGTGCCACGAAAACGGCGTGGTCAACGTCGGCCCGAATGAGCAGAGCGTCTGGTTCTCGGACGGTTACGGCGACTACATCCGGCACTTCATGGCGGGCCTCGGGTCGGTTCCCGAGTGGGCGCCGCCGGGGGAGAACCATCTGCTGCGTTCAACTTCCATCGTCCGCAGCGTCTCCTATCTGCCCGAGGAGATCAACTACCAGACATTCGATGATGATTCGACGGAGGTGCTGCGCTTGAACTTTACTCCCCGCCGGGTGACCGCGGATGGAAAGGAAATCCCGAAGCGAAACGACCTGGCCGCGCCCGGATGGACGTTTGAGGAACGCCAGCGCGTGTTGCGCATCCGGCATGAGGGCTCGCACACTGTGCGTGTGCTTGGCATGGCAACCCCATAATCGCGAGTCGGAGAAAAACCATGTTTAACACTGGCATCAGCCTCCGGGGAGGATGGGTTGTGGGGGCGGCCTGCGGCGTAGTCCTTCCCGCCTGTTTTGCGTGGCCCACAGTGGCGCTGGGTTCCGCCTCCGCGGCCTGAGCGAGGGCGCAACCTATCGCGTCAAGCCGCTTGACGGCAAACTAGTGGAGAAACAGGAAATTTTGAGTGGCTCGTTCCTCATGAGCCGTGGACTGCACCTGCGGTTGGAGGGCGACTTCGACAGCGCTGCGGTGCTTCTGGAGCGGATTGACTAAGGACCGGATAGGACCCTCAAAAGAGTCCGCCCAGATTGAGGACCACAATCGCCGCCAGAATCGCGGCCATTCCCACGCCGAGCAGCAGTCTTGTTCTCCGAGAGGTGGATTTCCATTCTCCGGCCAGGATCCCGCCCACGTTGGCTGAGAGGATGATTGAGGCACAGAACAGGGCAAAACCCACCGAAGTGCCGTACCGGCCCACCAGCGTGGCACCGATTCCGTAGGAGACGATCCCTCCCAGCCAGAGCAGTCCCATGGCGATGGCGAGCGCGCCCTCTCTTGCCCAGGCGGCGCGGTATAAGGGCCACGTGCCGTTCCGAAACAGAAGGTAAACGCAATAGAGGAGATTGGGAATGAAACCTGCCGTCAACACCAGTGCCCAGACCGGGTAAGTAGAGGTGGCGGGATTGGTACCCAGCTCCATGCTCTTGCGGACCAGGTTGCCGCCGAAGTGGAATCCCAGATTGAGGTTCGCGCCGAAGACGCCGGTGAAAATCGTAATTGCCAGGCCCGCCGCAAAAGTCATCGCGGCCGCGTCAGCGGTGCTGATGCCGACGGCTTGCTCTTTTTCTCGCCGGCGCCCCGCCAGGCAGTACAAGACTAGACCAGGAAAAAGAATGGGCAGGCTGGCCATCAAGAGGAGACCCCGGGGGCGAAACAGGTCGGCAGGATTGGAAGTAAGGATCGGGATGAGTGACCCCAGGAGGCACCCCAGCCCGGACACGACCGCGAACGCGAAGGCCATGCCCACCGCTCTGATGCTGAGCCCGAAGGTGGCCTGGGCGATGCCCCAGAGAAAGCCGAACACCAGAGGGTAAATCAGCACGCGGCTGGGGACACTGCGATAGAGATCGGCCAGTTGCGGCACGAAGCCCGCAGCCAGCGCCCAAGGCAGAACGAGCAGCGCGGTCAGGGAGAAAACCAGCCAGGTATTCTCCCACCGCCACTGGCGAGCGTACTTCATGGGGACGGCAAAGCTGCCGTTCAAGGCGCCGCTCACAACGATGATGGCCATGCCTAGCCAGAAGTGCTCGGTCATGTGTTTTCTCCGGTCTGGCAGAAGCTGAGGGCTAGGGAACAGATGGTGCCGCGGGACGGAGTTGAACCGCCGACGCCAGCCTTTTCAGGGCTGCGCTCTACCACCTGAGCTACCGCGGCACGGACTTTCATTCTCGAACGGAATCTCCTCCCTGTCAAGAATGGGAGAAGACCTGTCAACCCTGTGTCCCATCGTCTGGCGGTCTGTCCGCCAACTTCCGTTGCGGGCAGCATCCTGGCATCTAGTTCCCTCTGGTCTGCAATAGGAGCGTGGAAGTGAAATTGTCGCGGGTCATCCTAATCGTGGAAGCGTGTCGGTGAGCGGGCAAAATGAATCGGGTCTGCTTCCATTTGCCGTAACCGCCGTTGGGGCGCCTGCACCCTCGGCCGGGGCCGCCGCTACGCACTAAGGGGCACGGCGCGCCGTGCCCCCTCTTGCCTGAATCCTCTGTGTCTCCGTGCTTCTGTGGCTCCTAGCGCGCGCTGCCGCCCGCGATCTCGACCACGCGCTGCCCGGGAAGAAGTTGCGCTTGCACGAGCCGCAGAATCTGCTTCGCCTCTGCCAGCTCGGCTTCCAGCGCCCTCATCTGCACTTGCTGGCTCTTCATCTGCTCCTTGACATTGTCGTTTTCCGCCCTCAACTCGCGGATTCCCTGGAGCATCAAGAAGGGCAATTGATTGTACTTGACGGCTTTCCAACCCTGGGAATCCTGCGTCACCAGTTGGGGAAAGACTTTCTCCACTTCCTGCGCAATCAGGCCGAAGCTCTGGGACGTGCCGAGATGCAGTTCCGGATACTCGGCTGACTTCCAGGAAAAGTGGACCGGCGTCAAACGCACCAGCTTGTCCAAGAGCTGGGGGAAGGGGTGGATGATGGTCTTCATTCGGCGGTCGGAAGAACAAGTCCCAGCGATGACGGTGCCGTCAGCATCCTTCACACAACCTGTGTAGCCAGTTCCCACGCGGATGTCGCCATAAATGTGGAGCTTGTCCAAGGGGCTGATGCCGATGCCGACGTTGCCGGCCGTGCTGATCCGAAACTTCTCGGTTCCGGTGCCCCCGGTGCTGTTATAGAT
>JALHUF010000554.1 GCA_022866195.1 Terriglobia bacterium | reverse complement strand
AGTCTCAATCACTACACACGGGCAGCATCTGGGGAATGAATTGGTCAATGCGCTGGCGGGTTCGGTATCGCTAATTCGAATCTCGATAGACGCGCCTGAGCCACACTACTCCTTAATACGAAGACGCCCCTTGCAGATAGCAGTCGAGAACGTTCGCCGGTTAGCCGGTCGAATCCCGTTCGCCGTAAATACTGTCATCAATCGGGCTACGCTCCCATATCTGGACGAACTCGCCATATTAGTCAGAGAGCTGGATGCAGTTGACTGGTTACTTCTGCCGGAAGTCCGCTCGGGGGAGTTCACGCTTGCGGATTTGGAATGGCAAGCACTCGACCGCTGGATCAGGGAGCACAGATTTGATTTTGAGCTGCGTACTGCGGCCGAAGCCGCGGGACACCTAAGCGGTCCATTCCTCTTCGAAAATATGTCGGAGGACTATGCGCACATCAGCGCTGATGGCTATCTTCGCCGACGTTCCTATGCCAATGGCGGGGTGCCTCTTCGGGGAAATACCGTGTTGAATGCCCTGCGCGAACTCAGGCGCGACCAGCGAGTAGCGCAGACCTGTTTTGGAGGTCTGCGGTTCGTCCCCCATTGACAACAAAAAGCCGCGGACCTAAACGACAGGTCCGCGCTACCTGCTTACCTTGGAATCCTAGGGGGGCATAAATCAATGAGCGATGAACAAGCCATAGTCACGTCTCCTCTGTCCGAAGAAGAGATGAACAAGAGAACAGAAATCGCCGAAGATTTTTATACTGTTTACTGCAATCGCCTGAGGATAGTGGCATCGCCAATAGAATTTCGTTTGTTTGTCGGCGAACACTACCCAACGGCCTCCCGTGAACTAAAAATTGTTGAGAATCTCAGTATAACCATGAGCCCAGAACAGGCGAAAGCCAGTTTCGAGCTTCTCGGTAAAGTAATAGCAAGCTACGAGGCTAAATTCGGACCCATTCGGGATCTCTCCAAAATTCTACAAGAAAAACTATCTCCAGAGTAGCCACAAAACTGATTGCGCGATATCAGGTTCGCAACTTACCAACACAGATTTGCGACACTACCTAGAGCTGAGGCAGGACTTACTCCGGTGCAGGAGGAGACTGAGCTGAGGAAGGTTTGACGCGTCGCGCTTTACGCACGGCTTCGATGAGCACTTCTTCGCCGCCCGCCGCTCGCACTTCTTTGAAGTAGTCATCAGCCGGCTCAAAATCAACGCCTCGCTCTTCCACCAAAGTGGCCAAGCGGCTGCTCGGGACATAGCCACCCAGCAATTCTAATATCTGGGCTTTAGTCAATGGCTTCTGCGCAGGCCCGGCGGTGGGAGCGGGAGTTGGAGCAGCTTTGCTGCGCAGCCACAGCGTGGCAATTAGCTGCGTGCTCTGATGGTCCACGTTTGTAGCCACCACGGTCAGGCGGTTCAAGCCTTCTTGGAGCCGCAGATCCTTCAGGGAGAATTCCATGCTTCTGACATCACCGACCGATCGGAGTTCTGCCTGACGGTCGTTGACCACCACCGAGAGCACCCCTTTCGGATCAGCCGCGGCTCCGCGCAAGGTTAATACTGGCTCCGTGACTTCAACGGGCACGCTGGGGTCCTCCACCTCAGGCTCCATCACCCGCACCTTGGGTCCTGCGGACTCCGGCGCCTTTTCCGCCGTGGCCGGCGGCTGCAACTGCCGCGGCCCGGCGGCGGGTGCCGCAGGTGGTCGAACCAGCGCCGCTATTTCGTCGAAGCGCAAGGCAAGCTGCGCCACCGGCGGCCAGGGCAACACATCCCTCATTATCAAAATCGTGTGAGGGCTCTTGTCCAAGGTGCGCTGCTTGATGTGGTAAAAATGATAAACTTTGCCTTTCGCGAATTTGAATTCAGCAGCCGGAGCCAGGCCCAGCGCCAGCCCTCGCCATTGCCCTGCTTCGAGAATTGCCTGGCGCGGAAGCCGAAAGGCATGGTCAAGATTCCCCCGCGGCCGCAAGACCTCGTAGCGTATTTCCTCACGAGTAATGAAAAGATATCCCAGGCAGAATCGGTTCCACGACCCCAAACCGTGGTCGTGGGCTACCATGAAGCGGAAGGTCACCTCCGGCGCATCCGGGACGAGATATTTCTCCCAGGCCGGTTCCGTCTCTGCGGGCGGTCGGGGACTGGAACTCCGCAACCCTGGTGTGGAAGCGGCGAGGATCAGCGCTGCGCCGAGCGCCAGCCGTCCTGCCCGTGCGGCCGTTATCTTTCGCCAAGTCATGGTTGGCATCAGTAGGCGCAACGAACCCCCCTCAAGACGCGCGATGCGAGCATTAGAACATGCGCGCTCGGTCTGGTCAAGCCAGGCCGCGCGCAAGCGCGTGGCGCCGGCCCTGTCCCACCCTTGGCGGCCAAGGGGCAAGAAAAAGCGCTCCGCACCAGTTCCCGGCACCAAGAACCGCGCCATCGAAACACGGACTCTGCGGTAAAATGCTCTGCGTTCTCTCATGGCGGATGCAGAACCCATTCTGGTCACGGCTGGCATCATAATAGATGGCGATCGGATACTGGTTTGCCAGCGCTACCGGTCTGACTCGTACGGCTTGCAGTGGGAGTTCCCTGGCGGCAAGGTCCGCGACGGAGAGGATCTGAAAGGTTCTCTCCAGCGGGAACTCACGGAGGAATTGGCCATCGAGGCTGATGTGGGCGAGGAAGTCTTCCGCCTGCGCCATCGCTACCCGGACCGCTACGTTGAGGTGGTCTTCTTTCTGGTCCCAGCGTATCGCGGAACAGTCCGCAACCGGGTGTTTGAGGCCATCGCTTGGGTCCCGCGCCAGGATCTCGCGACGTATGATTTCCTTGAGGCTGACCGGGAACTGGTGAAGCGGATTGCGAGAGGTGAAATTGTCTAGGAACGGACAAGCAGTCGAGGCAGTCAGTGGCCGGGGCGGCGATCCGGCGCTTGTGACCCGCAGTAACAAAAGAATCCTGCCGGCCGCGCTCGCCGCGCTTGCGGCGGCGTCCGGACTGGTCGTGGCCGTTACGCTTCGCGGGCAGATTGAAAGCGTCGCCACTTCGCCGCCGCAATTCACGTGGGTCAGCCATGGGCGCCTTGAAGGCCACTTGGCTCTGAACTACTCTCCCGCCGGAGCTTTCTCCCCGGACAGCTCCACGCTCGCCGCCGTGATCGAGGATAAGGTCGTGCTCATGAATCTCGGGGCGGCCGATATCCGAAAGGTCCTGCGGCCGCGCGTGGAGCGCGTCACTGAACTCCAATTTCAGTCGGCAAACTACGTGGCCCCCAACCGGCTTTTCCTTCTGGGGAACGGCTTATTTCGAATCAAAGGCAAAGGCGCCGGCGGGGCGACTCCGACGCTCGCCTTCGAGTGGGACGCCGACCAGGATGCTCTGTTCGGTAAGGTGAACACGGTGGGGGCGGCGGGAGGAATCGGGCCCCCTCGCTACTTTCCGCAGATCGGCTACTTGGCCTTCTATAAGGAAAGTGGTTTCGATATGTGGCAGCCGATGACGGGCCGCGGCGGAAGAATCAATGTCCCCTCCCTGACACGTCAGCCTAATCTTTTTGAGTTCTCACCCGATGGGCAGTGGCTGCTGCTGGCTCAGATTGCGGCAACGTCCACGCCGGACCCAGTGGTGGTCGCAATGCGCGAGCATCAGTTTGTGGACTCGCTGCGCGGGCACCAGGCAACCGTTTTGAGCATGTCCTTCTCGCGCGATAGCAAGCATGTGGTGACGGCCTGCGAGGACGGCAAGGTCCGGATCTGGTCAGTGCCTGATTGGAAACTCCTGCTGACGCTCACGGGACACAACGGGCCTGTGCACTGGGCCGAGTTCTCTGCCGACGGGAGTTGGGTGGTCTCTGGGGGCGAAGACAAGACAGTGCGCATCTGGTCGTCCCAGGACGGCAGCCTGGCGCAGACCCTGGAGGAAAGCCGGGAGCCCATCCGTACCGTGGCCTTCTCGCCTAACGGAGCATTCGTCGCTGCTTCAAGCGAACAAGTCGTTTTGGTATGGCAGCGGACCTTCAGCGGCCAGTAGCCAGTTGTCAGTTGGCAGATACTAATCTCCAGCCCTCGGCTCCCCTCCGCATTGTGTTCGGTCCCTGGTGCTGATTGACTGCTGCGCGCTCAATGATGCGTCCTTCTGGCTGAGGGGCGCTGCCTGACCGCGGACTGCCAAAACGTGTTAAGATTTTTGTCTGAGTCATTCCGCGGCGCGGGCTGTGGTGTGGCTTCAACTGCTATGCGCAAAGTTGGAATGGTCAGCCTGGGCTGTCCCAAGAACCTTGTGGACAGCGAAGTCATGCTGGGAATCCTGGCCCGCCAAGGCTACGAGTTGACGTCCCAAGCTGACGAAGCCGACATCCTTATCGTCAACACCTGCGGCTTTATCGAACCCGCCAAACGTGAATCGATCGACACCATCCTCGAGATGGCGCAATACAAGAAGTCAGGCTCCGCGCGGAGACTCGTGGTGGCCGGCTGCCTGGTGGAACGCTACCGCCAGGAGCTCTTGCGCGAGATCCCGGAAGTGGACTTCGCGATCGGAACCAACGAGCTTGAACGGGTCCTGGAAGCCTGCGCCGCGGACGGCCGCCGACAATCGGCTGAGGGACCTCTGGCGCCATACCTCTACCACGAATTCACTCCGCGAGTCCTCTCCACTCCTTCGCACACCGCCTACGTGAAAATCGCCGAAGGGTGCGATCACCCGTGTTCATTCTGCGTGATTCCTCAGATGCGCGGACGATTCCGCTCCCGCCAACCTGAGAGTGTGATACGCGAGGTGGAAAACCTGGCGCAACATGGCGTGCGCGAGATCACCCTCATCGGCCAGGACACCACGAGTTACGGCGAGGACCTGGGCTTACGCGACGGCCTGCCGATGCTGCTCCACGAGCTGGGAAAGACCCCGGAGCTTGTGTGGCTCCGCGCCCTCTATTACTACCCCAACCGGGTAAGCGACACCTTAATCGAAGCGGTCGCGCAAACGCCCAAAGTCTGCAAGTATTTCGACATCCCTCTCCAGCACGCGAGCGGGCCTGTCTTGAAAGCGATGCGGCGCGGGTCGAGT
>JALHUF010000553.1 GCA_022866195.1 Terriglobia bacterium | reverse complement strand
TGCCCTCGGCGGCGCCTTGGTGCGCGAGGAGTTGGGCACGCTGTTGGCAGGAGAAGGCGCCGAGGCCGCGCTCCACGGCCTCTATATGACGACAGACCGGCAGCACGTTGACAATCACACCACGATGGACCACGCCATGCCCCACTGCAGCAGCCGGGAGCTTTACAAGGGCATCCTCGACGGCCAGTCCACGGGAGTGTTCAACGGCCGGGTCATTGTGCGCAAGGATGCGCAGAAGACGGACTCCAAACAGGGCAACAAGAACCTGCTGCTTTCCGAGGACGCAGTCATCAACACCAAGCCGCAGCTCGAGATTTTCGCCGACGATGTCAAGTGCACCCACGGCGCCACGATTGGGCAGGTGGACCCGGAAGCCATCTTCTACCTGCGTTCGCGGGGCATCGCGTGCAATGAGGCCCGCGGCATCCTGACCTTCGCCTTTGCCAACGAAGTTATCGAGCGGGTCAAGTACAAGCCGATGCGCGACCGGCTGAAGGCCGCCCTGCGAGCGCGTTTGGGCGCTGGCCCAGGAAAGGAGGACGCCTGATGGCCGCCGCTCCCGAGGTCGCGAAGGCTGCCGCGGGCACGCCCTCGCGCCACGCGTTCGACGTGGGCCGGGTGCGCGAAGACTTTCCGATTCTGAAAGCACAGGTGTACGGCAAGCCCCTGGTTTACCTGGACAACGCGGCCACCACCCAGAAGCCCCGGGCGGTCCTGGAAGCGGAGCAGCGGTTTTACCTGGAGCAGTGTTCGAATGTCCACCGTGGCGTGCACCACCTCAGCGAACGCGCCACCCAGGCCTACGAAAACGTCCGGACGAAAGTCCAACGCTTTCTCAACGCCGCCGAAGCGCGCGAGATTATTTTCGTGCGGGGGACCACCGAGGCCATCAACCTGGTGGCGAACACTTACGGCAGAAAAAACATTCAGGCGGGCGACGAGATCATCCTCTCGGCCATGGAGCACCACTCGAATATCGTCCCCTGGCAGATGCTGTGCGAGGAGAAAGGCGCCGTGCTGCGCGTGGCGCCCATCAACGACGAGGGCGAGATTCTGCGGGCAGAGTTCGAGAAGCTGCTTACCCCGCGGACGCGTCTGGTGGCCCTCGTGCACGTTTCAAACGTGCTGGGCACCATCAACCCCGTGCGGCAGATGATCGAGGCGGCACACCGCTGGAATGTTCCAGTGCTCCTGGACGGGGCCCAGGCCGCGCCGCACCTGAAGGTGGACGTGCGGGCGCTGGACTGCGATTTCTACGCCTTCTCCGGCCATAAGCTCTACGGGCCCACCGGCATCGGCGTGCTTTACGGCAAGGCCGCGCTGCTTGCCGCCATGCCTCCCTATCAGGGCGGCGGGGACATGATCAGCTCAGTCTCGTTTGCGAAGACGCTCTACAACGTCATTCCCTACAAGTTTGAAGCGGGTACGCCCAACATCGCCGGGACGCTGGGACTCGGCGCGGCCATCGACTACCTGAACCAAGTCGGGTTCGACGCCCTGGGCACCCACGAGCAGGAATTGCTCAGCTACGCCACCGGGGCGCTCACGCGCATCCCCGGCCTGCGGCTGATCGGCACGGCAAAAGAGAAGGCTGCGGTCCTCAGCTTCGTGCTTGACGACCTGCACCCGCACGACGTGGGCACGGTTCTGGATCAGGAAGGCATCGCGGTCCGCACCGGCCACCACTGCGCTCAGCCGCTGATGGACCGCTTCGGCCTGCCCGCCACCACGCGGGCCTCGCTCGCCTTCTACAACACGAAGGAAGAGATTGACGCCCTGGTGCGCGGAATTCATAAGGTCAAGGAGATTCTGGGCTGATGTCTGACCTGCGCGCGCTCTATCAAGAGGTCATCCTGGACCACAGCAAGCATCCGCACAACTTTCGCGCCATGGCGGAGGCGACGCGGAGCGCGCAGGGCTACAACCCGCTGTGCGGCGACAAGGTGACCCTCTACGTCAAGCTGGAAAACGACCGCATCGCGGACATCAGCTTTCAGGGCACCGGCTGCGCCATTTCCTCGGC
>JALHUF010000552.1 GCA_022866195.1 Terriglobia bacterium | reverse complement strand
GGCGGGCGCGACCGTCACATTCTTGTAGATGTTGCCCTCAGCGGTTTGGATTACGGACCCCACGGGCAGCCCTTTGGGATAAATCTGGTCGAGGCCTGAAGTCAGCACCATTTCGCCGACCGACACTGGGGCTTCGTTCATGACATAGTGAACCTGGCACAGGTTCAGAGCGCCACCCTTGAGGATGCCCTGCACCCTGCTCCGCTCCAGCGTGCCCGCCACACCGCTTGCAGGGTCCGTGATCAGCAGAACCTGGGCCGTGTGGGGGAAGACGGCGATGGTCTTTCCCACGATGCCGGCGGGAGTGATGACCGCCAGATCCGAGGTCAGGCCCGCATCGGTCCCCTTGTCAATGAAGATGGCCGTGGAAGCTTCTCCGGGACTGGTGGCAATGACCTCCGCCGCCACGGTCTGAAAGGGCAGGCGGTTCTTGAACTCGAGCAAGTCCCGCAGGCGGCGCGCCTCCGCCGCCTGCTCGGTGAGTTGCTGGATCTCGGAGCGTGCTGCCACAAGTTGCATCTGGAGTTCGAAATTCTGTTGCTGGGCCTGCCAGAGTTCGCGGTAACTTTTCCAGGCGCCGGTTGTGGCGTCGGCCATCCCGCGCAGGGCGCGTGCGAAGGGATCAAAAACCGCAACTGCCCAGACTTGAATCAGGCGGACTTTGTGATCGCGGGTGATTTGGGCCGACAGAAGCAGGAGTTGCGCAACGAGCACTCCCAGCAGGATGAAGAAGGCGCGGCGGCGCGCGACAAACGCCTGGACTCTCTCGGGGGCTTCCATTTCCGGCGGCGCTTCCGAATACGAGGAGTCGGCCAAGTTCAGATCAAACACGGTGTGGACCTTCCTGGGTTGAAGGCCGCGAGCACCCTACTTTCGCGTCGTGCCTATTCTATCGCCACGCGGCGCAACAGGTTGAAATCCGTGAGCATCCTTCCCGTACCCAACACCACCGAGGCCAGCGGGTCCTCAGCGATGGAGACCGGCAGGCCGGTTTCCTCCCGGATGCGCTTGTCAAAGTTCTTGAGCAGTCCGCCGCCGCCGGTCAAGACAATACCCCGATCAGAAATATCGGCGGAGAGTTCCGGCGGGGTGCGCTCCAATGCCACGCGGATGGCGTTCACAATAGTGGCTACGCATTCCGAGAGCGCGTCGCGGATTTCGGAGTCATCGATAGTGATGGTCTTGGGAATGCCTTCCAGGAGGTGGCGGCCCTTGATTTCCATGGTAAGCGGCTTGTCCAGCGGGTAGGCCGAGCCGACTTCGATCTTGATGTGCTCCGCCGTGCGCTCACCGACCAGGAGGTTGTATTTGCGTTTCAGGTAGGCGGTGATGGCCTCGTCCATTTCATTTCCCGCCACCCGCACCGACCGGGCGTAAACGATTCCGGAGAGCGAGATCACAGCAATATCCGTGGTGCCGCCGCCGATGTCCACGATCATGCTTCCGGAGGGTTCCGTAATGGGCAAGCCGGCGCCAATGGCCGCCATCATGGCTTGCTCGACCAAGTACACCTCGCTGGCCTTGGCGCGCATGGCGGAGTCCTGTACGGCGCGCTTCTCCACCTGGGTGATCTCGGAGGGCACCCCGATCACGATGCGCGGATGGACAAACATCTTGCGATTGTGAGCCTTGTGAATGAAATAGTTGAGCATCTTTTCCGTCACCTTGAAGTCGGCGATGACGCCGTCCTTCAGGGGACGGATGGCCACAATGTTCCCCGGGGTACGGCCCAGCATTTCCTTCGCTTCGCGCCCCACGGCCTCGATACCCCCTGTCACCTTGTTGATAGCGACGATGGAAGGCTCATTGACCACGATGCCTTTGCCCTTCGCGTAGACCAGGGTATTAGCGGTCCCCAGGTCAATGGCCAGGTCGGAAGAAAAAACACTGAATAACGAACGGAAGTTCATTCCCACAGGATACCCCATTGCGCTTGGCCGGAAACGCACGCGGTGCGCGTCGTCATTCGACCACGATGTTTTTGCGGATCGTTTGCGTGCCCCCCTTGCGGTTCTGCGCGGTGATGGTGATTTGATTGGCGCCGGTTTTTGCCAGGGGTGAGGTAAAGTGCCGGAAGGTGCCGTCGGCCGCGATGGAAAACACCTGCTCGTTGTTGATGATCACCGTGGAGCCCGGCTCGGTCCGACCCACCACCTCCAAGACCCGGCCGTGCTGGACAATTCCCGTGACCTCCAGGAATGCCTGACTCCCGGCCTCCACCTGCTGCACCAAGCTGAATCGGTTGGCCGCGCTGGGCTGGCTCTCCACGCCTTTCGCATCAATGGAGCTGACAACCCAGTAGTAAGTCCCCTCTTCCAGTCCGGTTACCCTGGCTGAAGTCCTACCCGCAACGCTCCTGTCCACCACCAGGTTAGAGAACATGCCGGAGGGCGAAATCTGCAGACGGTAGGCCACTGCCCCCGGCACGTGACTCCAGGCAAAATCCAGATTGGCAGCCTTGGGGTCCTTGGTCATGGTCAAGGCCATGTTCGGCGGATCCTCCAGCAAAGGGGGAGAAATCACTTTCAACCGGGTCAGCCCGGGCTTTTCCCTGTTGAAAGTCACCTGGTCATACTGGCCCAGTTGGACGGTGGTCGAGCCGCGGGTGACACTGGCTTGGCCTTGCTCCACAGTGAGTTCGTGCACGTCCTTTCGCGGGTCATTGCGGAGCATGGCCCGGCTGTCTTCCGCCAGATTGGCTGTGGCGTTTTCAAAAGAAACCCGCGAGGTGGACCCCGGAACCTCAAACTTCCCGGTGGATAAATCCACAGCGCCGGAAGAGACCTGAACCGCTACCCGCGTGGCTTTCGTCACCGGGTCCTCGCGGCTCTCCTCCACCACAATGAGCGAATCGGGCTTCAACAGGTAGTTGGTGCCATCGGCGAAAATGATGCGAGCCACACCGTCGCTGCCGGTTTGGATGTAGTCCCCGTTCTCCAGGTTGGTGTTGTAGTCGGCGCTAATCCACTGCAACGACTGGGCCTTCTTGACCCGTACGGTACCGTCAATATTGACGAAGTGCGCCTCCCGCTTCGCCGCCGCAGCCTCGGTGGAAGTGGTGCGCCCCAGGCCAGCGGTAATCGCCCCCAGCCCCTGCTTTAGCTTCTGCCCAAAGTACCTCGGAGCAATCAGGTAGAGGACCAGTCCGAGCGCCAGCAGAGCCAGGATGGCGTAGGCCATGATGGCCCGATAAGAGATAGTTGTCCATTCAACCTCGTAGGACCTTTCTTGCCCGGGCATCGGGGGCGGTGGTGTGGCCGCAGACATAGCGCTAAGAACCGACGTGCCTATTGTTCATCAAAGCGCCACCATGGTCAAGGACTTTGCGACCGAGGCGGCCCAAGCCTAGGACCCACGGCCTCACGCCGCGCGGCGCTGGCCAAGAAAGTCTGCGGGATGGGGTGCGGAGACTGGTCACGCCCCGGCCGGGGGGCTGGCGTCGCCTGCCTCCAGGACGGGTTCGGGCGCCTTGTCCTCCACGGTCGCTCAGCCGGGGTGTGTCTGGCGGACAAGGCCCCTCGCCCGCCCTTTCCCGCTGCCAGCTTAAGGTTGCCGCCTGCCGCCCCTTGCGCCTATAATGGCTAGGCTTAGGCACCTGAGCAGGAGCACTTATGTTTAGGTTGTTCAAGAAGCGGCGCGAGGCGGTAAAGAAGTATCTGCTGATTTTCTTCCTGGGCATCGTCTCGGTCGGTATGGTGATCACGCTGGCGCCGATCCCCGCGGGCGACACGGGTCAACTAGAAACCAACGTGCTCGCGGACATCGGCGGGGCATCGATCACCTCCCAGGATTTGTCCCGCAGCATCCAATCCCGCTTGCGCAACTCGCCCCTGGCTAATGACCCGCAATTCATCATGCGTATGGCCGGGATCGTTCTCGATGACATGATCTTGCGTCGCGCCCTTTGGACTCAGGCCAAAAAGCTGGGCATTCAGGTCTCTGACCGGGAAGTTCTCCAGGCAGCCCAAGCTATTCCCGGGCTCTACCTGAATGGGGTTTTTGTGGGTGAGAACTGGATCTACCAGCAGACCGGCATGACGGTGGCGCAATTCCAGGAGCAGCTTCGGGAGGGTCTCCTGCAGGAGAAGATGCGGGCTGTTCTCACGGATGGGATTCGCGTAAACCCGGCGGAGGTGCGCGACGAGTTCCTGCGGCGCAACGCCAAAGCCCGCATTGAATACGTCTTGTTTGACCCCAGCCAGCTCGTGAAGGCGGTGAACGTGACCCCCGAAGCACTGGAGGCCTTCTTCAAGAAAGACCCCGGCCAATATAAGGTGCAGGAACAGCGCCGCGTCCGCTATGTGCTGATCGACACGGACCGCGTACGGGAACAGGTGAAAGTGAGCGAGAACGAGCTCAAGGAG
>JALHUF010000551.1 GCA_022866195.1 Terriglobia bacterium | reverse complement strand
GGCGCGCGCGAGCATGTTCTGCACGCCCCAGGCAGACATGCCCAGCGAGAAAAACACCAACGTCGCTGCGGTCGCTTCCAGATCAGGCCCGCGCAGGCGGGTGTGCGAGAACACCAAGTAAACAAGTGGTTTCGACTGCGCGATGCTCAGAGCAGAAATCGGCACGAGCAGCAGCAACAGGCCCTTCAGGGTGGAATTGAGCGTGCTGTTCAATTCCGCGAACTTCTTCTCAGAATAGAGCTGCGCAAGAAAAGGGAAAGCTGCCACCCCGACCGCCTGCCCGACAACCCCGAGGGGAACACGCATCAACGTTTTGGCATAGCTGAGCCAGGTAATTGAGGCAGGCTGGAGATAGGAGCCAAACCAGCGGATGACCCAGTCGTCGGTGAAGACCAGCGACAGCGCGAGCATGATGGGAATGGTGAGTTTGACGAACAGCCGAAAGCCGGGATGCCCCAGGTTGAGGTTGGGCGTGAAGCGGGCTCCGGCGCGGCGCGCTCCGTAGATTTGCAGGAGAAAATTCCCCGCCAGCGCTCCCGCCAGCACCCCCACGGAAAAACCGGTGATGCCCATTCGGGACGCAAGCAAGACTCCGCCCAGGATGATCCCGATGTTGTAGATCACAGGCGCCAGCGAGGGAACGGTGAACTGGCCCTTCGCGTACTGGACCGCACTCAGCAGGCTGCCCAGGTAAAAGCAGATCTGGGCCGGCAACATCAATCGCGTCAGGAAAACCACGCGCGCCTTCTGGGCAGGATCGAAGCCCGGGGCGATGAGGGGGACCAATTGGGGCGCAAAGATTTCTCCCACGACGACCAACGCTGCCAGCACGAGGCTCATGAAAGTGATGACCGTGGAAAACACGTGCCAGCCTTCTTCCTCACGCTTCTCGGCGACGTATTGCGCAAAGACGGGAATGAAGGTCAGGCTGAGGGCTCCGCCGGCGACCAGGTAGTTCAGGAAATCGGGCAGCGTGAAGGCCGCATAGTAGGCGTCGGTGACGGCATTGGATCCGATCTGGCGGGCCACTGTCCATTCGCGGAAGAAGCCCAAGACCCGGCTCAGCAACACGCTCGCCATGATGATGCCGGAGGCCTGGGCAATGCGCCGGGTGACGGTAGGGGTGGCCATCGGCGAAGGTGTATCACGATTTACGGCCTCTTGGCCAGACGCGGATAAGGCTCCGGGAGCGGCCTTCGCCCCAACACGCATTATTAAAGGGAATACGGAAATCGTTGGCGACAGGTCCGGCAGCGCGCCATCGGGCCGCGTCCAACGAGGCGCTCCCACCAACCGCGTCGTGAGCGGCGGTAATCCGTGCTGCCGCAGCGTGGGCAGGCGGCGGGAGCGGGCTTCGGGCCCGGGTCACTTGCTTCTGGTGGCGCGGGCCCCTCGTGCCTGGGGAGGAGCCGCAGGCGCCGGCAGCGCGAGCATTTACGCAGACGGTAACCGAACACCCTGGCTACCGTGTACAGGAAGCCGTGAGTAGCCGACTCGGTCTTTTCCGCTCCGCAATGTTGGCAGGGTTGCGCCATAAGAGGATTTACAGAATAGCGATACGTCCGACAGGGCGCAACCAATCCCTCCGAAGACTTTGTGCCCGCGATGGCTCCTGGTGGGACTGCCCGGGAATACGTCAGGCAAGTCGGCTTTATTGAAGCTCCAATTGCTTGCGCACGTCCTCCATGAACTCGCCGCTTTCGTCCGCAGCTTCCTTCTTCAATTGACTGAACGCGACCAGGGCGCGTTGGGATTTCGCATTTTCGCCCAAACGAGCATAGACACGACTCAGTTGATAGTAAGCCTCGGCCAGGTCGGGTTGATAGCGGATGGCTATCTCCATTTCTCGGGCGGCGGGCTCCAACTGGTTCGCGCGCGTCCTCCGTGCGGCGGCAGAGCGAGCTCGGCGCTGGGAAGAAATCGCTTCGCGAGATCGCAGACATCACAAACCCGATGTCTGCGCCAGCCCGCGGCGCTCAGATGCTACTGCGGCTTCTGCACCGGCGGATTCGCTGTTGTTTTCTCGCCGATGAATTCCCAACTCAGCGCCTTCGTGACTTCTATGCGGCTAACGTAGCTTAGCCAGCCGCGAACCCGTTTGCGAAATCGTCCCTCGACGGTAACCCGAAAAGGTCGCGGATCGAGCCAAAGGCGTTTGCTCTCGACCCCCGCAACGAAATCGTGCGGCGTTGAGTCATAATCAAACCGCATGATGACGCTACGGGAACAGCCCTCGCTTCTAATCGC
>JALHUF010000550.1 GCA_022866195.1 Terriglobia bacterium | reverse complement strand
CGGGAGGGCCATGAAGGCCCTCCCCTACACGTACTAACAGCGTGATGGCCGTGCCCACCTGGATGCCTTCCGGGTTCCACTCGGTGGAGAAGATGCTCGGGTCGGGTTCGCCCTCGGGCGTCAGCTTTCCCGTGCGGTATTTGTCGCCGTTCAAGCAATCGATCCAGACGCGGTCAAAAGCCTCGAGATACTTCTCCCGCATTCCAGTGAACGACAGGCCGTCGAGCCAAGAATAATTGGAAATCAGGCAAACCACACCCCGGCCGGTCTTCTCCACGATACGTCGCTCCGCCATGCGATAGAAGCGCACGTACAGGTCGTTGAGCCCCTGGCCTTGCGGCGCGGGAGCCCGCTGAGTGGTGCGGTAAGCCTCGGTGAGGTCGCGTTCTTCCTCCATGCTGGCGATTCCCGCAAAGCTGTTGTACGGCGGGTTGCCGAGGATGACCAGGATGGGGACTTCGCGCTTGACGTGCTCGGCGGCGTCGCGCTCCTCTTCCAACTCCGGGAAGATCAAATGTTGTTTGGGGCCTTTGGGCGGCTCCCAGCCGGTGAGGGCGTTGGTGAGGTAGACGCCCACGCGCTCCGGGCCGTGTAGAGGCGGCTTTAGGCCGCCATTTTCGCCGTGGCGATGTGAAATCGCCGCTACAGCGAGCGGCGCACCGAGGTTTTGCAGGAGCAAACCAAGCTGCAAGTGCGACACGACAAAAGGCGCGGGCAGAATCTCGAATCCGAAAACGCGCTTTTGCGCGGCTTCTTTAAGGTCACTGGCGAGCAGGGCGTCCTCGCCGCGCTCTTTTAAGGTGCGATGGATGCGGTCGAGAACCTCCACCAGATACGAGCCAGTCCCGCAGCAAGGGTCAAGAACGTAGACGTTCTTATCGGCGAGCCCGAGCGGCAAACCAAGCTCCTGGCGCAACACCGTGTCCACGCGCTCGACCATGTATTTCACAACTTCCGGGGGCGTGTACCACACGCCCAGTTCCTTGCGCAATTCCGGGTCAAAGGCTTCCAGGAACGGCTCGTAGAAATACTGGACGGCGTGGGATTCCTGGAATTTGTCGAAGAATGAGCGCCGGTCAACACGGTTGAGCACCAGCGCCGCCCAGTCCAGTACTTCTGTGAGCTTGAGAGCTTCGAGTTCTTGAGGGTCGGCAACCAGATGGAAGAGTTTGGAGATCATCGGCACGCGCAAATAGCGAGCCGTGGTGTACCAGTCGAAGCGAGGTGGCGGCGTCGCGTGTAGAGGCGGCTTTACGCCGCCATTGTTTTGTGGCGGGATAAACCCGCCGCTACCGACCTGTGAATGCTGTTTTGCCCACAGCACCCAAGCGGAGAACACGCCATAGAAGAGCGTTTGAACCAGGCTGGAACGGAAAAAGTGCTCGCCTTTCTCACCCTCGAATTTCAAGCCCAGGGCTTCTTCGAGCGCTGTGCGGACTGTCGCCAGCGCGGGGAGTTCGACGCCCTCAATCCGCGCTCTGGCATCCCGAGCATAAGAAGCCAGAAACCAGGCCACGTCCTCAGGCGCGGCTAACAGCGCCGCGTGGCGCATGACGCGCAAGAGATATTCCTCAAACCGCTCGCCGACTTTCTGGGCAAGTGCATGTGGCGTTGCCGCTGCTGCCCAAAAGGCTTTCTCGCTCTCGGCAAGGCGGAAGGATTCGAGCTTGGCAGGCTTGCCTTCCGCGTCCTGGCCGACCAGAAGAAAGTCCCGGTAGTTGGTCACCAGCACTTGCCGGTATTTGCCCCAATACCGGGAAACCTGTTCGCCCTCCGCGGTGAACCAGGCGTCTTTCTTGACCGGTTTGACTTCTATGACTCCGCGCGAAGGGAGTTGCCCTGGCAACGGCTTGAGGGTGTGCTTCTTATCGAATTGCTCTTCGGTGAAGAGACCGCCGTCAGGAAAACCGGCCCCGAGGTCTTTAAGCGCCATTACGCATCGGACTTTCGGCTTGAGCTTTTTGCCAACTTCCGTCAGCAGGGTGGCGAGCGCGGGATAGTATGCGGTCTCGTCCACCGCCGCACCCAAAGAGCGGATGTCGCGTAGTTCGCGGAGGTAGGTTTCAAGCGCCAACACGTCAAAGGATAGTTACCACAGGCGTAACAGAAGAGCAACCTGTTCGCTCGCCGCGCGAGGGTCTCAGAGAGAGCATACCAACTCTGAGCTCACGCCGAGTGTACGGCGGCGCCGGCTGGGCTTCTTTCACTCTAGTGGGCATAAGAGTATCGAGCGGAGAACCTGTTGTCAGGGAGATAAACGGCAAGCTACGACATTTTGTCCGACTGGCGGGCCGGGGCTGGTAAACACTTTTTCGGTGGGAACGAGCTATCACGGAATTCAGGCTCCTACATCTGGCCAGGATGGCCATGCTACGTCTTCGCCCGTCCTTCCGCCCCAGGCTGGCAGGTCTGTGGTAGCATACGGCGCGACAGAAGGGGGATTTGGGATTAGGGACTAGGGATTTGGGATTAGGGATTCGGGACGACTAAGAGCCGTCAGTCGCGAAACCCGCATCCCGGACCGTGAATCCCGAATCCCGTACCAACACACAAGGAGCATCTATGCGCAGATACGGTTTGTTTCTACTGACGCTGGCTATGGTTCTTGCCTGTGCCTTCCTGGGCGGATCGAATTCGGCCGCGGCCGCGACGCCGAAGAAGGGCAAGCTGCTCTACATGACTCTGACCAAGGGGTGGCATCACGACAGCATTGACCTGTCGAAGCAGATCCTGAAGGAGATTGGCGAGAAGAACGGAGCTTTCGAGACTACGGTCACAGAAGACGTGGCGGCGTTCACCAAGGAGAACCTGAAGGACTACGACGTCGTCATGTTCAACACCACCGGCGAGCTGCCCATGACCGACGAGCAGAAGAAGGCCTTCATGGACTTCGTGCGCTCCGGCCACGGCTTTGTGGCGGTGCACAGCGCCACGGATACGTTCTACATGTGGGGAGAGTTCGGCGAGCTGATTGGCGGTTACTTCAACGGCCATCCTTGGCATCAGATGGTCACCATCGAAGTGGCCGACCCTGCGAATCCGCTGGTCAGCTCTCTGGGAAAATCATTTCAGATCAATGACGAGATTTACCAGATCAGCGATTTCCAAGCCAAGGACTGCCATGTCCTGCTTCGCCTTGCTCCCTCAGCGGACGATTTGAAAAAGCCGGGTGTTCTGCACCGATACTACGGCTGGCCGGTAGCCTGGACGCGGTCCTTCGGCAAAGGCCGGGTGTACTACAACGGCCTGGGACACGACGACTGGGTCTGGAAGGATCCACGGTTCCAGGAGATGCTGCTCAAGGGCATCCAGTGGGCGATGGGACAGATTAAGTAGCCAAGCGAGCGCGGAAGGTCGGAACCCTGACGCGCTTCCCGGCGAGTGTTGGTTGCTGGCGGCCTAGCATTGTCGCGGGGGCGGGGAGGCGAGCTTATGACGGCGCGCAGGCGTGTCAACCGCCGAGGCTTTTTGCACGGCCTGGGGGTCGCGGCTGGCGCGGGGGTCTGGAGCGGAGTGGCAGGCCAGGCAACATCCCAGAGAAGGTCCCAGGACAGCGGACCTGAGTTCCCCCGTGTGCTGGCGCTCATCGGGGATCGCTACCACAACGCCGATTACATTCGCGTGGCTCTCGCCAGGCTCTTCGACGGCCTGCGCCTGCCTGTTGACTACACCGTTGACTACGCGGCGATTTCTGCCGACCTTCTCCGCAATTACCAGCTTTTCGTTTGCTTTCGCGACGGGATGATCTGGCCCAAGGGCTATCTTGAGCCTAGCGGCTATCCGTATGCGAGTGACCTCGAGAATCCTGAAGGCTGGCCAAAAGAGGAACCCCAGCCCTGGGTGACCGAGGAGCAAGGGCGAGCGCTCAAGGAGTTTGTGTTGGCGGGAAATGGGTTCTTTGCCCTCCACAACAGCAGCAATATCTCCCTCTATTCCAAGAACTTCCGCGAAGTCATGGGCGGTGCGTATGTGGGCCATCCGCCGCTGCGTCCCTTCAAGGTTCGGGTGGTCAACAAGACGCATCCCGTCGCAAAAGGCATCGCGGACTTCACGGTTAACGACGAGCAGCACTACGTCATCTACGACAAGGCTGCCACAGACATCATTCTGCGAAGCGAGAACCTTGACGGGCTCGGCTATGAGAACCTCGGGACTCAGGCCATTGCCGGCTGGGCGTACGATTACGGGAAGGGTCGGGTCGTCTTCACGGCAGTCGGCCACACCATCCATGCCCTGTGGCAGGCTGAGTACTTCAAGCTCCAGCAAAACGCGGCACGCTGGCTCCTCAGGATGACCTGAAACCTGCTCCCGAAAGCGATTTTTCACGCCCAGGGCGAGCTTTTTTCTTGACAAAGTAGTGAGCCGTTCGTATTAAGAGAGTGAGGGATCTATTAAGTCGAGGAGGGGGCGCGCGTCACTTCCAAATCACGGTTGACCTCGTTAGGCGAGGTTACCACGCAAATACAAGCCACTGCCCGGAAACCCGGAGACGGGCCAACGGGTGGAGCAGGCACGGTCGGATTAAGGCCTTGCCTAAGGTGGCTCTGCCCCACGGCGGGGCACGACGTTGTGTGGAGCCAAAGCTCACACCAGGGGGGTCTATGACCTGGCATTTTCGACGGGTCGAGCGGATGGCCCCGTGGGCTGAGTGGCTCCCACGGGGCTTTTGCTTTATGGAGCCCTCGGCGCGGGGAAGCCGAGCGGTCGTGGCCTGGACCAATCCGGGGCCAGCATCCACGCTGCGGATCGTGGTCAGAACATATTGTGGTCGCCGCCGCCCCAGTGCGGCGCGCAGCGCTCGAGAGGTGGATCATGATTTACTTCACCGAGCTTGAGAACCTCCCCATGTATGGCGTGAAGGGCGAATACCTGGGCCGCTTGTGCGATATTTGCGTCGATCCCAGCCAGAACTCGCTGCGGGTGGCCTCCTATGTGGTGAGGGGGCCCAAGAAGAACTTGTTCTGCATCACCCATGAGCAGTTGCAGTCGCTTTCCGTGCGCGCCGGTCAGACCAGCGTCCCCCGAGAGGAAGTCCGCCGTTATGCGCCCGATGAGGGGCTGCTTCATGTGAAGAAGGATGTCCTCGACCAGCAAATCATCGACGTCAACAACCGCAAGGTGGTGCGCGTCAACGATGTGGATTTTGACATCCAGCCCACCGATGGCCACACGGAGTTGCGCATTGTGGCGGTCAACGTCGGATTCGCCGCCGCGGTCCGAAGACTGCTGCAAGGGCTGGCGGCGAAGCATACGATTCGACTGATCACCAGCCCCTTCCCCACTACAACCATTCCCTGGGAATTTGTGAATCTGATTGAACTGGATCCGGCGCGCCGCGTCAAACTGCGGATCTCGGGTGACCGGCTGGCCCAACTCCACCCCGCCGACATCGGAGACATCCTGGAAGAGTTAAGCCCGGGTGAGCAGAAGGCCGTGATTGAATCGCTGGACGACGAGACCGCCGCGCAGGCGATTTCGGAGATCCCCACCCGCATGCAGGCGGCCCTGCTGGAAAGCATTTCTCCGGAGAAGGCAGCGGATATCGTCGAGGAAATGCCACCGGACGAGGCAGCCGACGTTCTCCAGGAAATGCCCCCGGAAACCTCCGCGGAAGTTCTGGCGGACATGGAGCAGGAAGAGGCCGAGGACGTCCGCGAACTGTTGGGGTTCGAAGAGAATACGGCCGGGGCCCTGATGACCAACGAATTCGTCTTGGTGGGCGACGCGGCCACGGTGGAAGGTGCGATCGTGGCCCTGAAGAACTTCGAGGGCCCGCTCGAGCCGATCCACGTCATCTATCTGGTGAACTCCGAGGCGGCGCTGACGGGCGCAGTACCCCTGGCCCGCATTCTCCTGGCCGAATCCTCCGTGCGGCTCAAAGACCTTTCGGAAGAATCGGTGGTCTCCCTGCCCTCCCATGCGGACAAGAAAGAGGTCGTGGATGTGTTCCACAAGTACAATCTCGTGACGCTGCCGGTGGTGGACGAGAAGGGGCACCTGCTGGGCGTGGTCACGTTCGATGATGTGCTCGAATTCATGCTGAACCGCAAGTAAGCTGGCGGAAAACGACGGTAGCCGATGAATCGCGAACGCTTCCGACACTGGCGCATGAAACTGGTGATTTTCCTGGCCGTCCTGGGCCCGGGAATCATTACCGCCAGTGTGGACAACGACTCGGGCGGCATTTACACCTATTCAGTGGCGGGTGCGCACTTTGGCTATTCGTTGCTGTGGATGCTGATTCCCATCACCATCGCGCTGATTGTTATCCAGGAAATGGTCGCCCGGATGGGGGTGGTGACGGGGAAGGGGCTGGCGGACCTCATTCGCGAAGAGTATGGGTTGCGGACGACCTTCATCCTCATGGTGCTGCTCCTGGTAGCCAACCTGGGCAACACCATCTCCGAATTTGCCGGCCTCGCGTCCGGGATGTCGGTCTTTGGGGTCAGCCGCTTTGTAGCGGTTCCTCTCGGCGCGCTGTTCGTCTGGGCGTTGGTGGTGAAGGGCTCTTATCGGATTGTGGAGAAGGTCTTCCTGGGCGCGTGTGTCTTCTACGTTGTCTACCCCATCTCGAGTTTTCTCACGGATCACAACTGGTCGCAAGCCTTGATGGGCACGGTGAAGCCTTCGTTTGAATTCAATGCCTCTTACTTCTACATGGTGACCGGCTTGGTGGGGACCACGATTGCCCCCTGGATGCAGTTCTACCTCCAATCGGCCATGGTGGAGAAGGGCGTCAAGCTGAAGAACTACGTCTATTCCAAGGGGGATGTCATCGCGGGGTGCTTTGTAACTGATATCGTGGCGTTCTTCATCATCGTGGCCTGTGCGGCGACGATTTTCGCCAGCGGCCACCGCGAAATCAATAGCGCTGCTGATGCGGCTTTGGCGCTGCGCCCGCTGGCAGGCCATGCGGCCAGCGCCCTGTTCGCCTTTGGCCTGGTCAACGCCTCGCTTTTCTCAGCCTCCATCCTCCCCCTCTCCACGGCTTATTCGGTCTGTGAAGGCTTGGGCCTCGAAGCCGGGGTCAACAAGCGTTTCCACGAGGCCCCGGCCTTCTACTGGCTTTATACGACGCTGATCGTGGTTGGGGCCCTGACGGTGGTCGTGCTGAGCGAAGAGATGCAGATCCCTATTATTCTGCTCTCTCAGGTCACCAATGGTGTCCTTCTACCCTTCGTCTTGATCTTTATGCTGCGTCTGAGCAACCGCGAAGACCTGATGGGCAAGTATCGCAACACGCGCACCTTCAATATCATTGCCTGGGTCACCTGCGTGGTGATGATCAGCATGACGGCGCTGATGCTGG
>JALHUF010000059.1 GCA_022866195.1 Terriglobia bacterium | reverse complement strand
GGAGTGCGGAAGCTCTGCTTCCGCTTTGCTGTTTGGGACCTTTGCTCCCGGATTCTGGGTGCGGGGGACTCGGCCGTACTTTGCGCGCCACAGGCATCCCAACCGCATACATCCTGGACAACGGGATGTATGCGCCATGCGCGAAAGGGTGTTGTTAAGCATTGCCCCGACCGTTCCGTTGTGGTAACTATGTTAAGGTACAAGCCGTTCCCTCCAGGTACGAATCATGGCCGTTGGCCCGATTGACGTTTACCGCCGACAAATCGAGCGAGAGCTGAAGCAAGGCGACGCCACAGAGGGCACGCACCGCCCGGCGCTCAAGACGCTCATCGAATCACTTCATCCCGGCGTCACCGCCACCAACGAGCCCAAACGAGTCGCGTGCGGCGCGCCGGACTTCAGCGTTTCGCGCAAGAACGTTCCACTCGGCAAAATTGAAACCAAAGACATCGGCGTCGATCTCGACGAGATGGAACGGGGCAAAGGCCCCCACGGTGAGCAATTCACCCGCTACCGCGACGGACTCCCCAACTGGATTCTCACTGATTACCTGGAATTCCGCTGGTACGTGGCGGGTCAGAAGCGTCTGGACGCGCGCCTCGCAGAGTTCGACACGAAGGGCAAACTGAAACCAACGCCTCACGGGGAAGAGAAACTCGCCCAACTGCTCGAAGCTTTCATCAAGCAGGAAGCCCTCACTGTATCGACCGCCAGGGATCTGGCGCAGCGCATGGCGGGCATGACCCGGATCGTGCGCGACCTCATCATCCGTACCTTCGAGCACGAAGGGGTAGGGGAGGGCTCCGCCCTCCCGAAAGAAAGGGGTTGGCTGCACAACTGGCTGGGGGCCTTCCGGGAAGTGCTCCTTCCCGACCTCGACGAAAAGCAGTTCGCCGATATGTTCGCGCAGACGCTTGCCTACGGCCTCTTCGCCGCCAAGGTTCACTCGGGGTCGGGCAAGGCATTTTCCCGCGAGATGGCGGCGTTCAACCTGCCCAAGACCAATCCCTTCCTGCGCAAGCTCTTCTCCGAGATCGCGGGCGTGGACATGCCCGACACCATCGACTGGGCCGTGGACGACATCGTGGAACTTCTCAAGCACGCCGACCTGGGGGAAATCCTCAAAGACTTCGGCAAAGGCAAGGGCAAGGAAGACCCCGTCGTCCACTTCTACGAAACCTTCTTGGCCTCCTACGACCCCAAGATGCGCGAGCTGCGCGGCGTCTATTACACCCCGGAGCCGGTGGTTAGCTACATCGTCCGTTCCCTCGACCACCTCCTCAAGACCCGCTTCAACCGCCCCAAGGGCCTGGCCGATGAAAACACGCTCATCCTCGACCCTGCTTGCGGCACGGGAACCTTTCTCTATTTCGTCATCCAGCAGATTTACCAGAAATTCGCCGCGCAAAAAGGCGCGTGGGACGGCTACGTCGCTCAGCATTTGCTCAACCGCCTCTTCGGCTTCGAGCTGCTCATGGCGCCTTACGCCGTGGCGCACCTCAAGCTGGGGATGCAGTTGCAGGAGACGGGCTACAGCTTCGGCTCCGACCAGCGCCTCGGCATCTACCTGACCAACACGCTCGAAGAAGCCGCCAAGAGGAGCGAGAAGCTCTTCGCCCAGTGGATTTCCGACGAAGCCAACGCCGCCGCCGGCATCAAGCGCGATCTGCCCATCATGGTCGTTATGGGCAACCCGCCGTATTCGGGCCACTCGGCGAATAAGGGCGAATGGGTTCAAAATCTGGTTGAGGATTACAAGCGGGACTGCCCGGAGTTGTACAAGCCAGCCCAAGCGAAGTGGCTCCAAGATGACTACGTGAAGTTTATTCGGTGGGGTCAGTGGCGCATCGAGCGGACCGGCGCGGGGATTCTGGCCTTCGTCACTAATCACGGGTATCTCGACAACCCCACTTTCAGAGGAATGCGGCAACGCCTAATGAAGACTTTTAGCGAAATTTACATTCTCAACTTGCACGGTAGCTCGAAGAAGAAAGATGTTTGCCCAGACGGCTCCAAAGACGAGAACGTCTTCGACATTCAGCAAGGCGTATCAATCGGGATCTTCATAAGTCAACCCGGCAAGAACAGTGTTCCCAAAGTGCATTATGCGGATTTGTGGGGGGTGAGAGAAACAAAGTACACCCGGCTGTTTGAATCCGACATTCAAGACACCGAATGGAAGGAGCTTAAACCGCAAGCCCCTACGTACCTCTTCATCCCTCAGAACGCTGATTTGCTCTCTGAGTATCAGCAAGAATGGAAGCTACCTGACGCGATGAACCAGAATGGAGACCCAGCGCCAGGGATAGTGACAACGCAAGACGAGTTTGCGATTTCGTGGGACTCTCAAGAGGCGAAAGAAAAAGTCCGTCGCTTGCTCGCCACAGACTCCGAGGAAGAGGCGCGTGCCCAATTTCGACTGTGTAGCCAATCCCAATGGAACTACGAGCGGGCTAAAGAGGAATTACATGACGGCGGGTGGAAGAAACGAGTTACGCCAATTCTTTACCGGCCTTTTGACATTCGGTGGACAGTTTACGATTCGAATGTTGCCGTGCACCGGCGCGACCGTGTTATGCGCCACATGTTGGCTGGCCAGAATCTTGGGGTCTGTACAAACCGGGAAGTAAACGGCGGTTTCCGACACGCACTTTGCACTCGAAATATCATAAACGATTGCGCGGTCTCTTTAGAAACTCGCGAGCGGACTTACCTTTTCCCTCTCTATCTCTACCCAGTTGCAGAAGAGACGAAACATGGACAAGGTGGGCTTGGAGTAGAAGCCTCGCATTGGTCGCTCGGCCCTGGGGGGCGGACACCTAACCTCAACCCGCAATTCGTCGCCGAAATGGAAAAGCGGCTGGCGCTGAAATTCGTGCCGGAGGTGCCAGATGTAGGGGCGGACCAACGTGTCCGCCCCCGAGAGGGCGCACACACTGGTGCGCCCCTACAGTTTGGCGCGGAAGACGTTTTCAATTACATTTACGCCATCTTCCACTCGCCGACCTACCGAGCCCGCTACGCGGAATTCCTCAAAAGCGATTTCCCCCGCGTGCCGCTGACTTCGGACGCAAGCCTCTTCCGCGCCCTCTGTGAAAAAGGCGCAGAACTGGTCGCGTTGCACCTGCTGGAATCCCCCACGCTCGAGAATCCCATTACCGGCTACCCCGTGAAAGGCTCGAACGTGGTCGATAAGGGTTTCCCCAAATACGTTGCCCCCGGCGAGCCGGAACCGGCCACGGGCAAACGCCTGGACGTGGGGCGTGTGTATATCAACAAAGACGATCCGCAGAGCAAGACCAAGGGACAATACTTCGAAGGCGTCCCGCCGGAAGTCTGGAATTTTC
>JALHUF010000549.1 GCA_022866195.1 Terriglobia bacterium | reverse complement strand
CCGCCGTCGTGGCGAAGTATGCCTTCCGTCTTGCTCAGGCCTTCAACAATTTCTACCATCGCTACCGCATCCTCAACGAAGCTGACCCCGCCCGGCAAAACTTCCTCCTCTATCTCGTCCATCTGGTGAATGACTCTCTGGCCCGAACCCTGGAGCTGCTGGGCATCGAAGTGCCCGAGCGGATGTAGCGGGACAGCTCCGCGCAGTAGGATGGTCCTCGCGTTTGGCATGTCAGCTCACAAACTGACGCGGCTGTTTCTGCTCCGTACCATTATGCCCTGCCAGCTATGAATCCCCCCTGCGGGGCGCCGGCTTGACGCTCACTTCAACTGCTTGCCCGTAGTGGTCATGACGAGCTTGCCGTGCTTCACGCCGCGCAGGCTCAGGATGTGGTCGGCGAGGTGTTGCACCTCGGCGCTACGTCCTTTCACGATGACCACCTCCAGGCAGTGACGCGCGTCGAGGTGGACGTGCGTCGTGGCTAACACCTTCCCGTGGTAGTGATGCTGCGCTGCAATCAAGCGTTCCGAAAGCCGTGGCTGGTGGTGATCGTAAACCACGGTGAGGGCTCCGACGATAACCTTGTTGCGGGCAACATCGGCCTCCACGGAGTGCTCGCGGACCAGGTCGCGAATTGCCTCCGAGCGACTTCCGTATCCTTTTCGCGCAATGAGCCGATCGAAGTCGGCGAGCAACTCGCGCTCGAGAGAAATTCCTGTGCGCACTAGAGAGGACATGGCGGTTCCTTCCCAGTCAGAATGTGGACATCCTACCAGCGAAACATCTCCTTGGCCAGCGGGGGCCTGGAAGTTCTCACGTGACGAGTTGACAATCGCGGGCCGGAGTTCTAGTATTACGATTTTGCGGATCGTGCTACTCATCGTTTTCGAGAATGCAGGTGAGAAAGCTTTCACTCGCCTTCACGCTGTTCGCCCTCTCCCTAACTGGTGGCTCTGCGCCGGCTGCGGATTTCCATCTGCAAATCCTGGATCCGCAGGGTGCGGCCGTCGCAGGTGCTACGGTTGAGATCCGCGCCGCTCACGCGCGCGGCCGCCCGATCATCGCGGTGAGTAATGCGAGTGGCGGTATCCGAGTCAGTTTTGAGCTTCCCGCGGAGATTCGCGTCACGGCCACGGGCTTCGATCCGCTGGTGCACAGGCAGGAAACCGAAGCGGACCGCGCGGTGACGTTGGTGCTTCGCCCCGCCACCCTGCACACTACGGTGAACGTGGTGGTTCGCGACGTCCCTGCCCCCGGCACCAGCCCGACCAGCGTGGGGAGCGCGCTTGAAATCGACCGCAGTGGCGCCCGGACAGTCTTCGACGCGGTCGAGAAGTTGGTCCCGAGCGCCTTCGTGACGCGGCGCGGAGTGATGGGATACGGCATCGCAACGAACGGCACCGGCGTCGTCACCATCCGCGGCATCGGTGAGTCGCCCAACGCGGGAATCCTCGTCGTGGTCGATGGCCGTCCCGACTACCAAGGGCTGATGGGCCACCCCCTGCCCGACTTCTACACCCTTTCTGACGCCGCTAGTGTGAGTGTGACGCAGGGTCCCGCGTCGGTCCTTTACGGAAGCAACGCTATGGGCGGCGCCATCGAGATCAAACCGTCCCACCCACGTGAGGGGAGGCATACGCGAGTCAGCTCAAGCTACGGCTCCTACGCTACGGGGCAGCACCGTTTTTCTCATGGCGCCAAGTTCGGTCGCGGCTATTACTCCCTGACCGCCGGAGTGGCCCACACCCGGGGTGAGCGGCCCAAGGCGGGATTTCACGGCCAGGACGGAACCGTCGCCTTGGGCTATGAGATTTCTCCCGCCTGGCGCAGTTCGCTCCAGGGCCGGTACGGGCACTTCAAGGTCGATGACCCCGGGCCGGAACGCTCCCCCTTGTCCGGCGCGTCGGCCGCTGTCGGCCGGGGCGGGTTCAGCCTGGAGTTCGAGAATGTTACGGGCCGGACCTGGGGCTACGCGCGGCTATTCTCCGGTTACGGCCACCACATGCTTTCCGACGGGTTCCGGTCGGTAGATCACACTACCGGGGCGCGCATCCATCAGAACCTCGCGCTCACGCCGCGGGTAGCGCTGGATGGCGGAGCAGAAATCGTCAACTACGGAGGGCGGGCCAATAATCTCAGCTCGCGCACGGATTTTGGGGAACACAGTCTGAACGACGCCGCCGGGTTCTCTCGGGCGGCTTGGAGTCCGGGGACCCGTTTGCGGCTGAATGCCGGGCTGCGCTACCAGCACAACTCGCTTTATGGCGGGATTGCCGTCCCGGAATTTGGTGTTTCTTATCGGTTCACCGACAAGTATTCATTCTCCGCGGCGGTGGCGCGCGGCTTCCGGAATCCCACGATCCGCGAACTTTATCTCTTCCCCGCTCCGAACCCGACGCTCGAGCCTGAGCATTTGTGGGACTATCAAGCCACGGTCCAAGTGCGGCCGCGGGCTGGCCTCAGCGCGTGGGTCACAGGATACTATGCCGATCTCAGCAACCTGATTGTCGCCGCAGGTCGCTTCCCCAACCTACAGCTTTCCAACCTTGGCCGCTCTGTTCACCGGGGCTTGGAAGCCGACGTTCGCTGGCAACCAACGCGCCGCGTGGGCTTCAATTCGGGTTACGCGTATCTGCACGCCTCTAACCTGGGGCCGTACATACCTTCGCACAAGCTGAATTACTCTCTGGATCTCGACGCCGGGCGCGCCTATGTACACTTCGGGGGCATGACGGTCGGCCGTCGGTGGGCTGATATCCAAAGAACCTGGCAACTCGGAGGATTCACCGTAGCATCGCTAAAGTTCACTATTCCCGTGCAGCGGAATTTCAGCCTGTTCGTTTTGGTGGACAATCTGTTTAACCGCCGCTACGAAGTCGTCACCGGCTACCCCATGCCGGGCGTCAATGCCCTGGGGGGAATCGACATTCACTTTTGAGGCCGCCCTTGGAAACCGACAAGCTTCGCGCCATGATCATCAGCGCCGCAATGGCCGCCTTGGGCCTGACCCTGCCAGTGGTTTTCCATATCGTGGGACTAGGGAGCAAGTTCCTCCCCATGCTGCTCCCTTTATTGCTCAACGGCTTTCTCGTGCCCCTGCCCTGGGCGGTGCTGACGGGAGCGGTTATACCACTCGTTTCTGCGCTGCTTTTTGGCATGCCGCCGCTCTACCCGCCGGTGGCTTTCATCATGTCGTGCGAGGGCGCGATCCTGGGAGGCATCGCGGCAGCGGTTTACCGAGCCACACGGCCGCGAGTGTGGCCCGCACTCCTCCTGGCCATTGTCTGCGGTCGTGCCACTTCCTTTGCCTTGACCTGGTGGTTCGCGGGGAAATTCGGTCTGCCGCCCGGCTTGGCCTCTCTGGGAACGTTGGCCCAAGGTCTTCCGGGCGTG
>JALHUF010000548.1 GCA_022866195.1 Terriglobia bacterium | reverse complement strand
TTCCGGCGGTCGCGCGCCGCTTCGTCAACCTGTTGGAGAACTTCTCACCCCAGCGCAGCAAGAGACCTCTCTAGCCTCCCACGCCGGATGGGCGAGGGCAGATGGTTCCTGGGCTGCTGGCGCGAAAATAAAGCGAAGACTACAAGATGACCGAACCGGCAAGAGCGCCTTTTCGGTGGAAGTTGAGTTGACACCGCCGAGGGTTTTGGTCAACATAGAAACATATGGGACCCGAGATGAGCAGGGCCGGCGGCCCGACGCGAGTGATGCCGCCCTGCCGATTAGTCGTGCGTAAAGATAAAGGGCCGGCTGAGGTTCTCGAGTTTGTCACCGCAGGTCTTGAGATGGGCCAGCAGGTAGTCGCGGTGGCGGGCCCGACATGTCTGAAAGAGCTTGCTGCCAGTCTGACGGAGAACGGGTTGCGCCCCGACACCCTGCTGCGCAACGGCCGGCTGATCTTCCTTACTGCTCCCGACTGCTTGTCCCAACTGTCACGTCCCGAGGAAATCCTCCAGCGAGGGCCGTTGCGGCGCACCGTCTCCGTCCTGCGCTGGGTGACGGATTGGTCGTGGGCTTACGCCGACGGCACGCAACCCGCTCTCATTCGCAGCTATCAACGCCGCATCCACGGGTTTATCCGCTCCCTGACCGCGCTGTCGCTCTGCACCGTCCACTGCGAAAGACTAGAGCGCGGTTCCCTGCTGGCCATGCTGGCCGATCATCGGCGAGCTGCGCGGCCTGACTAGCGCCCCACCCGAACGCGTTGCGCGAATTTCAGTTTGGCTTCCCTTACTCCGTTTTGCCAAGTTGCCGAGTCGAAGGCCACCAGCCAGAGAGCGCTCCAGCGCTTTTCCTCCCTGCTCCTGGGTTGTATAAGTGGAAGGGTCGTTACTGTTGCGAATCAGGCTTTCCAGTGAAAGCCGGGAAGCCCGACGGGCCACGCGTTCCCGAACCCGGCGGCGCCGTGGAAGGTGAAGAGGGCTGGCCTGGTGCAGCGGGCGGCAATCCGGCGGGAGTGACCTCCACACCAATGAACTCCCACTCGTCGTAACGGGTGCGACCGTTCCAGACGCGAATCGAACGCCGGCGGCTGGTACTGGCCACCCCGACGATGAACGCCCCCTGGATTTCCTTGCCGCTTCCAAAGAAGGCTGAAGTCTCTTGCGGTTCCTTCGTGGCGTCAGGGGTGGACCCAACGGGTTGTCCGGCTGGCCCACCGCTCGGCCCCTGCAACCCCGGCGCGGAAGCAGACCGGCCATAGGTGCGGGAATCCAGTATCCTCCCATTCGCATCAGCATGAATGAATCGCCACTTGCCATTCCGGCTCATGGGATCCGGGTACTCCCGCCGCAGGAAGCGAATGCCATTAGTCTGGAGCAACTCCTTGACAGAAGCCGGGTAACGCCGAAATTGACGGCGAAAAAGCACGATGGCGCGCGCATACTCAGTCCCGCGGAAGATCAGCTCTTCCTCACGCTCGCGCTGTCCCGCCGTGTAGACGTTCGGCAGGGCGACCGACAGCGATATGAGCAGGAGCGTCGCCAGCATCATGACTATCAGCAGCGCGTAGCCACAATCCTCCGGCCGCACGGAACCTCGGCGCGCCGACCGCCTACTGGGGGATGGGGAGACGAATGGTTTGATGCGTCGTTTCATCATCAACTTCAATGGCCGCGGGGGAG
>JALHUF010000547.1 GCA_022866195.1 Terriglobia bacterium | reverse complement strand
CCCGGCGGCGTTGCGTGTGCCCTGCCCCGCCCCGCCATCCAGATGAGAACACCGAGAACAGTGGGACAGATTTTCTAACCCCTTCATTTTCCATTGGTTAGAGTTGCCCGCAGCACACTTTGGGCCCGCTAGTGTGGCAAATAGCCACACCGTGTAGTCGCGCCGTCCGCGCACAGCGCCGCCTCCGCTTGCCACGCAATCGTGTGTGTGCCATGCTCGGCGGGAGCGTGCGGGCTACGGGCTGTGGATTTCTCGCGCTTTGCTGCCTGCGGAGTAGCTGTGAGAATCCTCGTCACGGGAGCCTCGGGACTTATCGGCTCGGCGCTGGTCTCTTTCCTCGCCGCGGGTGGACATGCTGTGCTGCGCCTGGTACGCACGCAGCCGCGACCCGGACAGGGCGAGGTTCACTGGGACCCGGCGGCGGGGAAGGTGGACCCGATGGGGCTGCAAGGGGTGGACGCAGCAGTGCACCTCGCGGGCGAAAGCATCGCCCAAAGGTGGACGCCCGAGAGGAAAGCCAAGATCCTCCAGAGCCGCGCCCGGGGAACGCGGTTACTCAGCGAGTCGTTCGCCCGACTAACACAACCGCCCCGCGTCCTGCTGTGTGCTTCCGCCATCGGTTACTACGGAGACCGGGGCCAAGAGATTCTCAATGAGGAGAGCCCTTCCGGGGTGGGATTCCTGGCGGAGGTCTGCCGGGAGTGGGAGGCAGCATGCGAACCGGCAGTCCGCAGGGGCATCCGAGTGGTCAATCTTCGGATCGGCATGGTCCTCAGCTCACGAGGTGGCGCGCTGGCCAGGATGCTCTTTCCTTTCCGCTTGGGCTTGGGCGCCAGAATCGGCAGCGGGAAGCAGTATATGAGTTGGATTGCCATCGACGATCTATTGGGTGGAATACTCCACGCGCTGACTCACGAAACACTCGTGGGTCCGGTGAACGCCGTGGCGCCGAATCCCGTTACGAACCTGGAGTTCACCAAGACTGTGGGGCGAGTGCTTGGGCGGCCGACAGTGCTCCGTCTGCCGGCGATCGTCGCCCGCCTTGCCCTCGGCGAGATGGCAGACAGCCTGCTCCTCGCCAGCACTCGGGTCGAACCCGCGCGGCTGATGGCGAGCGGCTATTCCTTCTGTCATCCGGAACTGGAGGGCGCGCTGCGCCGTGTGCTCGGGAAATGAGGGGGGAAAGGTGAATTCCCTTTTGCGCTGTGGCCTGAAATTGTCTGTAGGGTTGGTGATCGTTGGCTGCGTGGGGGAAGGCGCTGAGCCTGTTCGCTTCAAGTCCCCCTCCGGGCGCCATGAGGTCGCGTTTGAGGAAATCGAGCACAAGAAGTATTCCGAGGCCGAGCAGCAGAGAGATTTCAACTTTACGAGTCACACTAAGTACTTGATTTCGTTCTATCGGGCGGGCGAAGCGCACCCAGTTGCCCAGGTGGAATACCGGGATGTCTACGGCTGGGAGAAGGATGCGGCGCCGACGCCTCCTGCGGATTTGTTCAAAGCCATCCTCTGGAGCCCGAACGAGGACTTTGCCGTTCTGGACGAGGAGGGGTGGGCAAGTGCCCCGGGCGCGCCGGAGCGCAGAGCAGTAGCGGTAAACCCGTCGCTCTCTTGGTCCACGGCTCCCTTCCGCCTGAGTGATCCTGTCTGGGCGGATACGCTGCATGTCATCGGCAACGCCCACAACGATTGTGACTATTCTGTGGTCGAGTTCGAGGGCACGACCGGCAAGATGCGTTCCATTATGGCCTCGGCAAGCCCCATCGGCTACGAAATAGCCACAACCACCGGCCGCAGAGTCCTTATCCGAAAAGCCCTCGACAATTGCAGGATGGAGGATGCGGAGAAGGCCTTTGTCCCCGAGTGTTTCTCGCTCAGCCTCGATACGATGCAGAGGACCGCTGCTCCTTGTGACGCCGGTCGTTAACTCCCCGCCCCGCCATTTTTCACCGCAGGCGCGGCATGATCCTCGAACTCGCTATGGACGATTTCGTGGTGGTTGGCGCTGGATTCCAGGTCAGCTTTCGGGAACTCGAAGGGTTGCCACGCGAAGCGCAGATCCTCTCGCTCGAAGAGGATACCTTCGACGGCGAGCGCTGGGTTCGTACTCGCCGCCTGAATGGCGACGAGATGCACATCGCGCTACCGGCGAAGGCGAGAATCCTCCACGTGCGCTTGCTACGTTAACTGATGGCGGGAAATCCCCCTACGCCCAATCTAAACTTCGGCCTTCGCCAGAAATGCCTCAAGCTGTTTGTTCCAGGCTTGGGGCGAGGTGTGGACGGCGCGGCCGAGGAAAGAGGCGCGCAGGCGGCGCAGCTCGGGGATCTTACGGCAGGCGATGGCGTAGCGGCGGAAGCGCGGCTGCATCTCCAAGGAGTCGTCCGGGAGATAGACCGGCTCGCGGCGAAAGTTGAGCAGGACGAGGGCACGGTTCAATTGGCGGATGGCGGCATCGACTGCCGCAGGCGCCTGGGAGGGGTCCGCGAGCACGCGCGCCTGCTCACGGGGAAGCAGGCGGAAGAAATAAGTGGCGCGACCGCCCTTCGATGTCGCCTCCCAAGCTACCAGGTTTCCCGGGAACCTGGCTCCAGGCTTCGTCGCCAGCGGGAAAAAGAACCAATAAAGAATCGGCTGTTTCCCAGTTTCTTCCTCCGGGGCTTCCTGAGCGGGCTCCTCTGGCGCTTCCTCTTGCGGTTCTTCGTTGGCTCCGGCCGAAGCCGTCACGGGTTCTTCGACTGGCAGTTCCGCCTCCGTTTCGCCCGGCTCTTCTTCCTCGCGAATAAGCTTGAAGCCGGCATAGCCCCAGCCTGGCGGCACGTGCTTGATGAGGGCATCGAAGTAAGGCTTCAGCTTTGCGTCGATCACGTTCCCCACCAGCGCTTGTTCGGTCTTCGGGTGAATGGCTTTCAATCCTGCGAGCGGGGCCGCGTGGCCTTCCCGCATGAGCAGTGTGGCCTGCTGCAGCTGATCGGGATTAAGGAAAGGGAAGATTTCGTGGAGCGTGTTTGCGGTGTGCTGGTTTAGCTGGGCTACGGAATTTTCGAGGCGTTCGCGGAATTCCCGCGTGCGTTTCGCGAGCTTGGTCACCGTCAGGCGCTCGCCGCCGGATTCCAGGGCGAGGGCGTAGCTGGCTTCGTCGAATTTGACGGCGTCGACGTCTGCCAGTCGCCACTGAAAGCCCGTCGCCAGCGTAGGCAGGACGGCCAGGTTGCTTCGGTACAGGCGAAACTCCGCCGGACTCGAGAATGATCGGGCAGGCAATACCGGTGAACTGGGTTGGGCAAAGCCGTCGAACCGCGTGGTTTCTTCCAGGTCTTCGAGCAGGAGGCACTGGACCAGTCGCTGGCGGTAAGCCTCCAGCAGATCGTGGCCGAGATTCTGCAAGGCTTTGCCGAACTGGTTGAGCAGGATTTTCTTTCCGGTGTAAAGCGTGAGAGTAAGTTCGAAGTCGCCGGGCTGGAAGAGGTCGATGTCGCCGAGGTCGAAAGCGAGCGGGGCACCGGCGGTGGGTGCGAGGGTCAGGGTTGACTCATCGAACGTCACCTGGCAAGTGCCAGCCTGCGCGGCGCTGCCGTCGGCGCTCAGGTATTGGAACTTGCCGGAATAGGAGGGCATGAAGGCTAGGCCAGCTTTCCCCCGCACTCAGGACAGAACTTCCCCCCAGCTTCAACCTTGGTCCCGCAGCGTGGGCATTCGTTCTTCGGGCGGAGCGGCTTGCCACACTCCGGACAGAACTTGGCTCCCTGGGTGCGGGCACCGCAATGGGGGCAGAGCGCCGCGGCTTCGCTGGTCAGGTCGATGTCTTTGGTCAGATCCTGCTGCCGGACCTTTTCCTGGATCTGCTCAATGGTCGCTTGCGCCTGGGCCGCCGCCAGTTCGGTCTCCACGCTGGGGGCGCAGTCGTAGCACAGCCCGCGCTTCTGGTTCCAGCACAACGCCGCACAGACCCATTTGGCGCACTTCGGGCACTGGCGGAAGTTGGGCTTGGCTTCTTCGATGGTCTCGCGGAAAGCCTTGTCGTGCCCGGGGCCCGCAATGGCGCGCTGGATTTCATACGCGCCGGCGCCGGCACGGCCGAACACCCCGCCGAAAATGTCGCCGGCAGCCCGCAGGGCGCTCGTCGCCATTCCCGTTACCGAGGCTTAGAACTCGGACATGAACCCGTTGCCACACCGGTCGCAGAAGAACTCGAATTGATAGCCTTTGTCTGTGGAGTGGTCAGAGTGGTTCTTGGTGAACTGGATAAGGGCCATACAGGGTCTCCTGCATTCAGACAATCGCCCCTTGCCAACGGGGAAGCCATTCTAACTCAGGAAGGCCGAGAGCTTCAATGTTGGCCGCAGGGTGGTGGGTCAGTTTGAGTCTGGAACCATGGCCGATCCCTTCGGGCAAACCACCTTCCGACTAGGGCGTTATCCGGCCCAGTGACGCCCCGCTGCTCAGAAAGTGTGTAGCGCGGACCTGATTTGCCTGCCTGCCGCAGGCAGGTAGCTCCGCGGTTCTTTCAGTAAAAAGGCCGCAGACCTGCAGAGCAGGTCTGCGCTACCTCACTCCTCAGGATGACAGCCCCTGACCCTTTTTCAACAACCTGTTCGGCGAGGCCACCGGCCGCCCTAAGAAGATGGAGGCGACTTGCCTGATAGATCATAAGTGGCGTTATAATGAGAACCTATTCACGTCGTAATCGTGGGGGTGCCTGGTCTTAGGCCCTTGGGCTAACAGTTAAGGCGGCTCGGCCTGAACAGGAGTTAACCGTCGGGGAGGCAGCAGCCCATGGCTGATACACGAGTTCAGCTTGAAGTTGAAGATTGGGTTCGCGAGAACTGGATGCCGTCGCAGCTTGGAGCATCCTTTTCGCGCGAGAGACTCCGCCTAACCTCTGGCGGCGTGTACGACTTCGATGCGGTCAGTGTCAGTCGGGACATCGTCGCAGTGATCTCCACCAGTGGAGCAAGAACCGCAGGCGGCAACCTCGCAATCGGGAAACTCCACAAGATACGGTCGGATATCTTGTTTCTAATGCTTGTCGAGGCGAAGCGAAAGCTAGTTGTCCTAACTGAGCAGGACATGTTTGACCAATGCACGAAGGAGCGAGAGGGGGGAAGAGTTCCGCGGGAAATCGAATTTATTTGTGCCGAGATACCTCAGGAACTCAGGGATAGCTTAGTCAGGGCACGGGAGAAGTCATCCCGTGAGGTTAGGCCGTAGTCGATGCGAAAAGCCCACGGTCATTGGCAGCACGATTGAGCGTGGCCACGCACTGGAGTGAGGAGCATGGACTATCACATTGTCGAGGCGCGTTATGTGGCCGGCCACGTCGTGTGGCTCCGCTTTCGCGACGGGACGTGCGGCGAGATCGATCTGGCGCCCGCGCTCCGCGGCCCCATCTTCGAACCGTAGCGCGATCCCGCGGTATACAGGCAGTTCCAGGTTCATCCTGAGTTTCACACGCTCGTTTGGCCGAATGGGGCCGACTTCGCGCCCGAGTTCTTGCACGATAACGTGCGCGTTACGGTATAGGCAGCAAATGGAGCCGACGCGCCAGCCGGCGACCGTCAAGAAGCCAGAACAGGCCAGGGATAGGACGCGGTGACCCGTCGGCTGACGGGTTGCGCGTGTTCGTGGGGCGCCCCGATGCATCGGGGCGCCACCCGCGATCAGGCGAGCCGCAGCGTTTCTGAGAGGCGAAACTCTGCGCTACCTCGCTTTGTGCCAAGAACGACTCGGAACTCCGAGGCCTTCGGGAGGTCGTAGGCATCGGGAAGAGCTGAGCCGAGAAAGGAGATAGTCTCTGAAATGTTAGTGCAAGTCTCTCTTTTGAGCATAACTTTGGTGAAAAGCGGGTAGATTAAAGGAGAGAAACAAGATGAACATGAAAGAAAACACCGGAATGGTCGGCTCACATCCTAGAGCATCGAGAGGAACGCGGTTCATCAACTGGGTCGTGGATTATCTCTTAGTGGTCTTTGGTGGTTTCTTCCTGATACTGTCTGTGTCCGCTCATCCAATCAAGCATCGCTTCCATGTGGACATCTGGGAGGACGCTCCGGGCACAGTGATCCTCCTTGTGTGGTGGTTCCTGTACTACTTTATCCTTGAGATGGCCTTAGGTAGGACACTGGGCAAGTTCATCACTGGGACCAAGGTCGTCACTCGAGAAGGTGAGAAGCCGAGCGCAGGGACCATCGCACTGCGCACCCTGAGTCGCTTTGTGCCCTTTGAAGCATTAAGCGGTTTTTGGATTAGCGACACCAAGGGCTGCTGGCACGATGATTGGACGGACACAGTCGTAGTCAAGACTCCCTGACGCGCGCCGGGCAATCCGCTGAGACGCGGACAGCGCCTGCGACGCTTACACTCCGCCGAAGCCGACACCGCTCGCTGCGCTCTGACTGTATGCGCGCGCATTTGGGTATTTGGTTGCGAGCAAAGGATATCGCGGGTCGAAAACGGCGGCTGGCGCTGACGCGCCTGCAGCAGTCGTGTCGCGGGTGGCGCCGACATCCCGCCTTGCGGGACCGTTAAGAAGCCAGGACAAGCCATGGATAGGACGCGGTGACCCGTCGGCTGACGGGTTGCGCGTGTTCGTGGGGCGCATACATGAAAGGCAATGTATGCGCCACCCGCAAAATTCCTGAAGACTTCTCCCGCCCGCTGTTATAATCTCATGTCTCAGCCGCCGGTTGCCGCTTTCCTACTCCATAGATGCT
>JALHUF010000546.1 GCA_022866195.1 Terriglobia bacterium | reverse complement strand
GCAGCTTTTGCCCTCCCTCTGGAGGTGGCCCGGGATTCTAGCCCGGTTTTCCCTGCGACTTGCAGTGCGACTTTATCAGGCAGTTCACGTCCTGCTTGTGTGCCTGCCGGGCCGCCTTGAGAACCGGGGACGCATGGTGTAAGAAAGGTGTTCGAAACTCAGTCCATATCACCCTGGAGGGGAAGCTGTTGCGCGGCGGTGGGCTGGGAGCTGAAGAAAAAGGCCGGGAAGAAGCGCGTCACGCTGGAGTTGGGTAGCAACGCGGGCCTGATCGTGCACCACGACGCAGACTTGGCCTACGCGGCACTACTGTTCGAAGCCTACGAGGAGTTGCAGGTCGGCGGCGTTGTGGTGGGAGACGTGCCCACGTTCCGTATGGACCACATGCCCTATGGGGGCGTGAAAGATTCGGGATTAGGTCGCGAGGGCGTGCGCTACGCCATCGAGGAAATGACCGAACGCAAGTTGCTTGCGGTGAACCTGCGCTAGCGGTGCGGGAGCGCAGATCGTACCAGGTCGACGAATCGAGCGCAATCTTCTTATGGGATACGCCCCACCAACGCTGTGGCTAGGGTGGCAGCGTCTTGCGGCCGAGGGAGATTGGCGAATCCCCCCAGATACCGACCTTTCCGGAAGACACAGAGCCCGCCGAGATACCGGTCGTTCGCCTGGAAGGCCTCGTCGGCGATTTTGGTCGGCGTGGTCTGCCCGATTCGCTCCCGCAGCTTGTTCATGACGGCCGCAGCGGATTCCGCCGACTCCTCAGTCACCACAAACGCCTTCCCAGACTCGTACTGCGCCACATAGCCCCGTTTCAGCGGGCGCAATCCCAACACGCTCTCGGGAATCAAGCGAGCGGACATCAGCTTCTCGGTGGGAAACCAGGCAAGCGCGTCGGGAGGCGTGCTGCGACCCACGATGCGCTTCTCCATTTCCCCCACGAAAGCCTTCAAGGCGGGCGTGTGGTCCTTCTCCGGGTTGGCCGCCAACTCCACGTAGTATTTGTCTTTGCAGAAGGTGGCGCGCCGCGGCAGGATTTGACCACCCATACCAATCGGGGCGACGGCCTGGTTCGGATCGCGATTGGCGGCGAAAATTCCGTAAGCCGCATCAGCGTCGGTCATCTCGGAGACGTCAATGATGATGGAGTCGCCCCCGGATGTGCAGGTCACACCCTCCATGCGTGTGAAGCCGTAAATCAAATAACCTTCGGCGTTCCCATCCATGTACTCAAACAGGTTGTCGGCAACGAACTCGCGCCTGGGACCCTGCTGTTCCCATCCCGGAACCAGGCGGCAATCCGCGACCTCCGCCGCCCGCGCGGCGGAGGCAAGCATCAACATGGTGATAGCCAGCTTCGCGGGTTTCATGCGAACAGTTCCTGGGCGCGGCTGAGCCGCGCGGCCACCTTCACCCCGAAGGGACAGCTCACCGTGCAGCTCGGGCATTGATTGCAGCGCACTTCAGAAACTTCGGGAGGCAGCGCCCGAAATTCCTCGCGGCCGAGCGCGAATTGACCGTAGCCCTCGGCGTACGTCAGGTAGCGCAGCATATCTGAGACAGGCAGACCTTTCGCGCAGGTGCCCTCGCACTTCCCGCACATCCGGCAGTACAGGGGTGTGATGAATTCCAATTGCCGGGCCAAGATCTTCTCTTCCACGGCCGAATATGGTTCGGCCATAGCTTTCAGGTTTTCGTCGAGCTGATCCATGTCGGTCATGCTGGGAATCGTTGTATACACATTCGGATTCTTCAGTACCCACTTGAGCGCGGCAAGCATCACGCCGTCCCGCTTTAGCTTGGAGGCCAGCGGATCGCCGGGTTTCACCTTGCGGAAGCCGCCTGCCATCACCTTCATCCCAACCACGCCCATGCCGGCCTTGGCTGCCTGGCCGATGGCCTCGCCCACCTCCTTGTCCATGGTGAAGTTGTAGGTAACCAGAACCACCTCGAAGGAACCTTTCTTCACCAGCGCGGGGATCAGCAGTTGCGGGGAATGAGTGCTGACTCCGGCGAAGCGGGTTTTGCCTTGTTGCTTGGCGATCTGCTGAGCCTCGATCAGCTCGTCCTTAACCTCGTCCAGGCTGTCCTTGCCGTGCAGGTACCAGATGTCAACGTAGTCAGTGCCAAGTTCGCGCAGGCTTGTGTCGAGGTCGTTCAGAGCAGACTGCTTGTTGCCGGAGGGTGTCTTGGTTGAGAGAACGATCTCCTTGCGCTTCCGTTTGAGCGCCGCACCAACCATGCGCTCGTTGTTTCCGTGCTGATAGCCGCGGGCAGTATCGAAATAACTGATTCCCAGGTCCGCGGCGCGTTCGATGACGCTGGCATCGGAGGTAATCATGCACCCGAATCCCACCGTGGTGACCTTGAGGCCCGTCTTCCCCAGCGTCCGGTAAGCGAGCTTGACGGGTGAAGCGCGCAACGACTGGAAAGCCGACTGCAGAGACTGCCTTGCGAGATCCGTGGTGGAGGCCAGCCCAGTCGCAGGCAGGGCCAGCCCTAGTGCCAGGAATTCGCGCCGCGAACGATTCGTTTTCATGCGACAACTCCCGAGAGTTAGATTATTATGAAAACTTAAGCTTTTATCATAGACTGCGAGGAGATTTTCTGCCAATGGTCTTTTCCCGGAGGAATTTCTTGCAGGCGGCCGCCGCAGGCTTGGCGCTTCAGCAGAGCCGTCTGTTGACGGCCCAGCAAGCGCCGCCCGCCACGTCACTGCAGCCCGTGCGTGAGTTTGCAGGCCACTCGACGGTGGCGCTGATCCAGGGCGAGAACCGCCGCCGGAATGCTCACGACGCCCTGCTGGCGATCGATGAGCAGATTCGCCCCCGGCTACAGCAGAAAAAGTACGTGGTCATCAAGCCCAACAACGTCTCCACGGTGAATCCGCTGGCGGCCACTAATGCCGACGCTATGCGTGGCATCCTGGATTATCTGGCTCCTCGCTTCAAAGGCCCCGTCGTCATCGCTGAATCCTCCGCGGGTGAGACCATGG
>JALHUF010000545.1 GCA_022866195.1 Terriglobia bacterium | reverse complement strand
GGCGGACCTGGTCCAGCAGCGGGGCCACGGCATGGTTGGTCTGCACCAGAATCACCGCCGCCAGTGGACGTACAGCGGGCTCAAAGCGTTCCAGCCGTTGCGGAACGCCGTTGTCCAGAACCCGGAAGTCCTCTTCGCTGAGGTCGAAGACATACTCTCCGGAGGAATCCACGGCGGTGACTGGCGTCGTTACCAGCGCCGATTGGACCCGAATGTCGGCGCGCTTGGCGGAACTCGCCTCGTCCGATGAGGGATTTTCCTGCGCCCCCTCGGAATCGGGCGGCGCCCCCGCCACGCCGTCCTGGCCCCGCGGGGATACGAGCGCGATGGCTACTCCGGCAGAAACAGCCAAGACGAGTAGGCCCGCTAGGGTACCGCGAACGAAGGTTGCGCTCCTCCACATTTAGCGCTCCGGTGCAGCGTAGTTGGTTACACTCGTATGATGAGGAGAGCGTGAGAGGCGTTGCAAAGCATGGGCAACCCTATGTGTTGCTACTCCCAGAGGCCACCATCCGGCGGAGGTCGGCGACCGCGAAGCTTGCAGTCTCGGTTAAGACCCGCCGCTCGGCTGGCGCTGCCGCGCCGCCTCATATAGCACTACCGCCGCGGCCACCGAAACATTCAGCGACTCGACGGGCCCGTGCAGAGGAATGCGGGCCAGCTCATCGCAGGCTTCGCGCACTAGCCGGTGCAGGCCATGTCCCTCACCACCCAGAACCAGTGCGCAGGCCCCGGTGTAATCGAGCTCAAGATAAGACTTCTGGGCCTGGGCCTCGAAGCCGTAAACCCACACGCCGCGTTCTTTGAGATCCACCAGAGCGCGCACCAGATTGGTGACCCGCGCAATCTTCACGTGCTCGAGGGCGCCCGCCGCCGCGCGCGCCACTGTGGGCGACAGCCCGGCCGCGCGTCGCTCGGGAACAATCACCCCCTCGGCTCCTGCGGCAACAGCCGTGCGTACAATCGCGCCCAGGTTCCCTGGGTCTTCGACGCCGTCAAGAACCACCAGCAGTGGCTTTTCGCGAGCTACCACGAGTGTTTCCAAATCGTCGTAAGCTTTGGCCGCGCAGACGGCCACCACGTCTTGATGCTGCGCAGTCCCTGACTCCCGGTCGAGGGCAGGACGAGGGGCGAAGCGCACGGAAATTCCCGCCGCCCGACACGCGTCCACGATTTCCTGCACGCGCCGGCTGTGTCGCCCCTGCGCCACCAGAACGTATTCCACCGGCCGGACACGAATGGCTTCCTTCACGGCTTTGATGCCGTGAAGCACGTTGACCTGAGGTGCCGAGCCCCGTTTCGACATAGTGTGCCAGGTTCTGCTCTTGTAGGGGCGGACTTATATGTCCGCCCTGGGGCTGACACGAGGTCTGCCCCTACATCCGGTTGCTATTCTCCTTCCAGAAAACGGACCAATTCGTCTCGCGTAAACCATGCTTCTCGCAATAATGCGACAAGCGTTCCTCTTGGCATGTCGCGATTGTGCCGGGGCACGACGGCGCGGCGTCGCGAAACCGGATGATAGAAAATGAGATGGCTACCCGAGACGTGATCGAGGGCGAAACCGTTCCGTTCCAAGAACTGGATGACGACGCGCGGTTTAACGGCGGGAAGCTTGGGCATACTCGAGGTCCAAGGAGGTAACCAGTGTTTAGCTGTCGGATGGGACTGGCTCCCCATGTTTCCTGAGGCTCTCGATATAGCCGGATACGGCGTCCTTGGCCATTTCTCGGGCTTCGGCCAAGGTGCGACCGTAAGTAACGCAGCCGGGCAGCGCGGGCACCAGAGCGGTGAATCCACCCTCGGGTTCAGGCCGGAGAACAACGTTGAAATGGTAGTGCGCCTTCTTCATTGGACCTTTCTACTTTATCTCAACCGCAGAGGCCTGGTCAAATACCGGGCCGCGGGTGGAACGGGACTCCCGGCAATCCCGCCCTGCGGGAGCACTCTTGGCCACAGAATCATGCGTAGACATCAAGAAGCCCGTCCGCCGACGGGTCTGCGCCACCCGGTGAATATATTCACCGCTAGAGGCGTCCCGCTATTTGTGGCGATCCCGCTGTACGGGACCGCGGTAAGTTCCGCGGACATGGTCCACCGTTGCAGGCGCGCGGCTGCGGGAAACTCCCTGCCGGGGCTCCGTAGGGGAGCACCTTCACGGTGCTCCCGCAACGGGAGGGCCATGAAGGCCCTCCCCTACAGCTTTGCCACTGCCGCGAACTCCCGCAGGCGCTGGGTGACGCTCTTCACCGGGCGCGGGAGCGAGAGTTTTGCGCCTTCCTCAAAAACGGGAATCAGTTTCTCGAGTTCGGGACCCGAGACCGCCCCCGTCAGCGCGACGCGGATAGGATGGAAGAGTTCCTTGCCCTTTTTCCCCGTTTCCTTTTGCACGCTCTTCGCGATCTCGCGGAACCGCTCATAGGTCATCTCGCCCGTCGCCAGCGCCTGGGGGATGAAGGCCCCCAAGACCTCGCGCGGGCCCGCCTCCTCGATGACGTGGCGCGTCTCTTCTCCGCGGCCGACGCTCGCCGCATCGTACTCAAAAACCAACCGCGCGGCAGTTG
>JALHUF010000544.1 GCA_022866195.1 Terriglobia bacterium | reverse complement strand
ACCCCCGCCACCTCCACCCGCGGCGCCCACGGTTACCCTGACGGCGGAGCCTAGCACAGTGGAGAAAGGCAGGTCGATCACCCTGAGCTGGAGCTCTGAGAACGCTACGGATTTGGACCTCCAGCCTGGCATCGGTAACGTGCAGGCGACCGGCTCAACCACGGCGACGCCCGCCGATTCCACCACCTACACGCTTTCGGCGACCGGGCCGGGAGGAACAGCCACGGCCACCGCGCGCGTGACCGTTACCATTCCACCGCCTCCGCCACCACCCCCACCCAAGCCCGTGGAGGTGAGCGAGGAAGACCTGTTCGGGCAAAACGCGAAGGATGCGTTCTTTGACTTCGATAAGTACGACATCCGCCCGGATGCCCAGCAGGCCTTGACCGCCGACTCCGACTTCCTCAAGGCCCACCCGGGTATCAGGTTCACCGTCGAGGGCCACTGCGACGAGCGCGGGAGCGAGGAGTACAACCTCGGCCTGGGAGACCGGCGCGCTAACGCTGCCAAGAATTTCTTGAAGAATCTCGGTGTCGGCGAAGAGCAGATCGGGGCGATCTCCTACGGGAAGAGCCGCCCGGCCTGCACCGAGTCCAACGAGGATTGCTGGCAGAGAAACCGTCGAGCTCACTTCAGGTTCGGCAGATAAGCAAGGAGCGCACGCCGGGAGCTTACGGGGCTCCCGGCACCGCCCTCGGTTGCGGAACAGTCCGTGGCCGACAACGAGCTCCAGGGAACTCGGAAAGGCTCCTTCTGCCCGGTGAGGCTGCCGCCAGCCGAGGGAGCACTGGTTTATCCCTATCTTAGTTGTCCCTTGTCAGTTGACCTCACTCACACCGAGAAGGTACACTGCCAGGGGATTTTATTTCTAAGAGCGAGGACACAAGAACTTTGCGAAAGCCAGCCATACTTGTGTTGCTTGCAATGCTTCTGGGAACACTGGGGGCGCCGCCCGCGTCGGCCCAGAAAAAAGACACCCTGCTACTCATGCGCCAGCTGGATACTCTCCAGCAAATGATCCTGAACATGCAGAAGACCCTGGACACGCAGACCGCAATCCTGCGCACCCTGGTCGAGCAGGCCAACGACAACGTGAACGGCATGAAAGTCACGGTGGAGGAGCTGAGGAAAGCCACTCAACAGAACCTGGCGCAGAACAACAACCGGTTGGAGTCGATGACCACGCAGATCCAGGCGCTGAGCGAGAGCCTGGAAGAAGCCAAGGTCCGGATCGCGAAGCTGAGCGAGCAGGTGGCGCAGACGCAAAACATCATCCAGACCCTCAATGCTCCTCCCCCAGCCGCAGAAGGGGCGGGCGGTACCGGCCCGGGCGGAGAGGCGAAGCCTCCCGCGAGTGTCCCGGATGCCGATACCCTCTACAAATCCGGTTTGAGCTATTTCAACGGCGGGCAATACCAGTTGGCCGTGCAGGCCTTCCAGGAATACTTGCAATACTATGGGGAAACTGATCTGGCTTCGAACGCCCAGTTCTATATCGGCGAATGCTACTACAGCCAGGGCAACTACTCCCAGGCCATCGAGGAATACAACAAATGCCTGGAACGCTATCCTCGAGGGAATAAGCTGCCGGCCGCCCAGCTCAAAAAGGGGTATGCCCTGCTGGCCATGGACCAGCAACAGGCGGGCGTGCGGGAGCTCCGTTCGCTCATTCAGCGCTTTCCGAACTCCCGCGAAGCCGAGCTGGCCCGCCAACGTCTAAGGAAGCTGGGAATCGCGGTTTCCGGGCGGCGAGGCACCTAGCCGGCCAGCAGCCCAGGAGGAACCCGGCACTCTCCCGCGGGGCGTGCGCGCAAGAGATCCAGTGGGCAAATCCGGCCTTGTGAGGTTCTTATGGCCAGCTCAGTCAACAAAGTGATTCTGATCGGACGGGTAGGAAAGGACCCGGAGCTCGAGCACACCTCCGGTGGAACTCCGATGGCGCGGTTCACACTGGCTACCGACGAGGTCTTCAAAGACCAATCCGGCGAACAGCAGCGTCGGACGGAAGGGCATGCGATCGTCGCCTGGAGCAAGCGGGCTGAAATCTGCGGCGAATACCTCACTAAGGGCACGCTAGTCTGCGTTGAGGGAGGTATTCGAAGCCGCCAGTGGGAGGACCAGAGCGGGAACAAGCGAACGGCCTATGAAATCGTCGCCCGCCAGATTACCATGCTCGGTTCCCGAGGCGATAGCGAACGCGCCTCCGCAGCCTCCGCGGAGCGTGACCCGGCTCACCGGCCCTCCTCGGCGGAACGCAGCCCCGAGCCGGAAATCCCCCACTCGGTCAATAAGGTATTTCTGATCGGAAGGTTGGGGAGGGACCCGGAGCTCAAATACACTCCGAGCGGAGCTCCGGTGGCCAAGTTCTCGCTCGCCACCGACGAGGTCTTCAAAGACCAGTCGGGCGAACAGCAAAAGCGTACGGAATGGCACACCATTGTCGCCTGGAGGCGGCTGGCCGAAATCTGCGGCGAATACCTCACCAAGGGCAAACAGATTTACATTGAGGGCAGCATCCGGAGCCGGCAATGGGAAGACCAGAGCGGGAACAAACGGACTGCCTACGAGATTGTGGCCCGGGACATGAGGATGCTCGGCTCGAAGGCGGAGTCGGAACGCCTCGCCCAGGAGCGCGCTGCGCCGGCGCATCCCCCGGACGTTGAACCTGCGCCGGAACCAGAAATCACCGACCAGGATATTCCCTTCTAACCTTGCCCAGCCCCAGTGGCAATCAAGCCCTACCCCGGCAACGGGCGCCGGACAGCGCCCGCACCACCATGCCCAGCGTCGCCAGGGCCACCAGCGCAATCGCCGCAACGGCCACAACCTTCTTATGCCGGTCAACGTATTCCCGTACCGACATAGCTTTCCCCCTGTAAGCCCTCCCCCTAGAGGCTTACGACGCTGGCCTCCGCCCGGCCTGCAGGGCGTCAGTGAGGCCTTCCCCTCTTCCCTCTTTCCTCAAAACGGCGCACCATCTCGTTGAACTTGGT
>JALHUF010000543.1 GCA_022866195.1 Terriglobia bacterium | reverse complement strand
GCACCCTTCTTTGCCCAACCCCTTGACGGACGCTCCCCGCTTGTTACTATGAGTCTTCGATCTCCTCAAGAACCGGTAGGCTCAACATGTACAGCGTCCTCGCCGGAATCGCGGCCCTTCTGACCATGGCAACGTCGGTATACGCCCAGTCAGCCAACCAAGCCAGCCACGCGCCTCGCTTCGAGAATCTTGTCCATCAGGCTGAGGTCGCCCGTGACGCTAAACGGCTGGACGAAGCCTTGACTCTGTATAAGCGCGCTCTAGAGCTAAAACCCGGCTGGGAAGATGGGTGGGGGATCGCGGGCTCTATCGCCTACGAGTTGGAGAAGTACTCGGAGTGCGCTTCTGACTTCCGTCGCCTCACCGTGCTAAAGCCGGACCTCGTTCCCGCCTGGACGCTGAAGGGGTTGTGCGAGTACCAACTTCGGGATTACAGGGCCGCCTTGAAAAGCCTGACGCAAGTCCAGCGCCTGGGGTTTGGGGAGAACCTTGAACTGTCCCGCGCCGCCAGACTCCATTTGGCCCTCGTCCTTGCCAAGCTGGGTTATTCCGAGAAGGCGATCGCGTGGTTGGAAAAGTTAATCTTGATCGAACGGAATAAAACGCCTGAGATTATCGTGGCCGTGGGCATCGCTGGGCTGCGGAAACGCTGGATACCCCCTGAGATCCCGGAATCCGAGCGGGACAAGGTTTGGAGACTCGGGGATGCGATGGCCACGTTCATGATAAGCGGCGACCACAAGGCCGCTTTCGATATGTTCGAAGCCGCCCTGCGGGACTACCCCCAGGAGCCCGATCTTCACTACCGTTTCGGGGCATTCCTGTTGGAAGAGGATTCCCACCGCGGCATAGAGGAAATCAAGAAGACGCTGGATCTGGAACCGGGCCACATCCCCGCCCTCGTAGCCTTAGCCAGGATCTATCGGAGGCGCGGCGAGCCGCAAACTGCCCTGCCCTATGCCGAGAGGGCTGTAAAGTTGAGTCCTGTGGATATCACCGCCCGCGTGACTCTCGGCCAAGTCCTGCTGGCAACTGGGGATACGGCCGGAGCAGTCCGGGAACTCGAATTGGGTGTAAAGTTCGCCCCGGAGAGCCCTGAGCTTCACTATATTCTAGGCAGCGCCTACGGTAGGATGGGCCGCCAAGCGGATGCGGTGCGAGAGCGCAAGGAATCCAAACGGCTGCGAGAGTCGATGAACTCCCGTCGGCCGTGAGCTTCGAGCGGACAGTGCTCCGTCCTCCGTCCGAGAACGGCCGGTGAAGATTGAGGAGCGGTTGCCGCGGCGAGAGTATCTTGCTTCCGAGCAAGAGCACAGGATCGCGTGGGCAACTCGCCCGCTCAGCCTGCGATTGATTCAGTACAGTCAATATGCACACCATGCTCGGCGGAATTGCGGCGATACTGACCCTTGCTTCGGCTACGAACGCCCAGTCAGCCGGCCCCCTCGCACCCGCACAACTCTTCGAGAGTCTTTCTCATCAGGCCGAGGAGGCCCGCGACGCGAAGCGGTTGGACGAAGCCTTAACCCTGTACAAAAGGGCCCTGAAGCTGAAACCAACCTGGGAGGACGGGTGGTGGAATGCAGGTAATATAGCCTACGACCTGGACAAATACACGGAGTGCGCTTCTGACTTCCGTCGCTTGGCCGCGCTAAAGCCGGACCTGGCCCCCGCCTGGACGCTGAAGGGGTTGTGCGAGTACCAGCTTCGGGATTACAACGCCGCCCTGAAGAGCCTGACGCGGGTCCAACGCCTGAAATTCCCGGGGAACCAGGAACTTTCAAGCGCCGCCAGACTTCATTTGGCCCTCGTCCTCACCAAGCTTGGTTATTTCGAGAAGGCGATTGTGCTCTTGTTCGACGTAGCAGCGATCGGGCAGAAGACACCTGAGATTATTGTGGCCGCCGGGATCGCTGGGCTACGAAAACGCTGGATACCGCCTGAGGTCCCGGAATCTGACCAGGATAAGGTTTTCAAGCTCGGCGATGCGATGGCTACAGTGATGGACCGCGATTACAAGGTCGCTATCGATAAGTTCGAAGCTGCCCTGCGGGACTACCCCAAGGAGCCCGACTTTCACTACCGTTTCGGAGCATTCCTGATGGGAAATCATCCCGACCGCGGCATCCAGGAAATCAAGAAGACTCTCGATCTGGAAGCGAGCCACGTCCCCGCCCTCCTAGCCTTGGCCAAGATCTATCTGAAGCGCAACGAGCCGCAAACTGCCCTGTCCTATGCCAAGGAGGCGGTGAAACTGAGTCCTGGGGATTTCAACACCCACGTCGCTCTCGGCAAGGCCTTGCTGGCAACTGGGAATACGGCCGGAGCAGTCCGGGAACTCGAATTGGGTGTAAAACTCGCCCCGGAGAGCCCTGAGGTTCACTATAACCTAGGCAGCGCCTATGGCAGGATGGGCCGCAAAGCAGATGCGGAGCGAGAGCGCGAGGAATCCAAACGGCTGCGAGAGTCGATGGACTCGAATCCGCCGTAGACTTCGCGAGGAGAGCGCGATTCGGCCGGCTCGCAAGGGGCAGCCTCTTTTCATGGTGCGCGGGTGCCGCGACGCGCATTAGGGGGTATGTCGGATGTTGATGGAAAGCGACATGACTAGGCCACCTGGTTTAGTTAACGAGGTAGCCCAAACGGGTGTCGGTGGGGCTTGATCAAGGATGTAACTCACCGGGGAAGGGTTCCGTCAATCTAATATGCGGTTGCTGCGGTTATCACCTTATATTGCCGGGGTCTTGATCCTGGGCGCAGTGTGCGTGCACGGGCGGGCCAAAGGCCGCCACGAGTCCGGCGCGACACCCGCGCCCGCTGCCGCCATCACGATTGACTACCCCGCCGCTGGAGCGATTTTCCCGCGCGAAATCACACCGCCGGTGTTCCTTTGGAGGGACGCGAGCCAGACCGCAAGGTTCTGGGTGATCGAGGTGAGTTTCGGCGACCACTCACACGGGATTCAAGCGAAATCCCGCGGCGAGAAACGGCCGATCGGCGAGATCGACGAGCGTTGCGCGAAAGCCGGAGCCGTCGCTCCCCAACTGGCCCCCAACGAACTGGCCGGGCACTCCTGGACACCCGACGCCGAAACCTGGGCGGCCATCAAGAAACACTCCGTCAAGCGGCCTGCTACCGTCACCATCACCGGATTCCGCGACGATGAGGCGACCCGCCCGGTTTCGCGCGGCGAGGTCTCCATTCAAACCTCGAGGGATCCGGTGGGCGCTCCCATCTTCTTCCGCGACGTCCCGCTGATATCCGTGCCGGTCGGCGAGAGGGGCGTCATCATGCCCCTTCCCACCGAAGCCGTTCCGCTGATCGCCTGGCGTCTGCGTTACCTCGCCGAGCCGAAAAGCAGGCTGATGATGGAGGGTTTGCCGACCTGCGCGAACTGCCACTCGTTCTCTCGCGACGGGAAGACCCTCGGACTGGACGTGGACGGCCCCGGCAACGACAAGGGCCTGTACGGCATCGTGCCCGTGAAGAAGGAGACATCCATCCGCAACGAGTACGTGATCCGCTGGAGTTCCTTCGCGGAGGAGAAGGCGAGCAAGAGGTTCGGGTTCATGTCGCAGATCTCGCCCGACGGCCGGTACGTCGTCACGTCCATCGAAAACCCCGGTTCGCACATTCGGGACTTCGATTCCCGGCTCTACAACGGGTTCTATAAGGACTACGGGTTCGGCCAGGTCTTCTATCCGACCCGCGGCATCCTGGCCTGGTACAGCAAGGCCACTGGGAAACTGAAACCTCTGCCGGGCGCCGACGATCCGCGCTACGTGCAGACCAGCGCCTTCTGGAGCCCCGACGGAAAGTACCTGGTCTTCTCGCGCGCGGAAGCCAAGGACCCGTATTATGAAGGCCAGAAGGTCGCTCAGTTCGCGAACGATCCCAACGAAACGCAGATTCAGTACGATCTCTACCGAATCCCGTTCAATGACGGCAAGGGCGGCAAGCCCGAACGGATTGAGGGTGCTTCGCAAAACGGGATGAGCAACGACTTCCCGAAGGTCTCGCCCGACGGCCGCTGGATCGTCTTCGTTCAGAACCGCACCGGCCTGCTGATGCGCCCCGATAGCCAGCTTTACATCGTGCCGTTCGAAGGTGGCACCGCCCGGCCGCTGAGCTCGAACACCCCTCGCATGAACTCCTGGCACAGCTTCTCCCCGAACGGTCGCTGGCTGGTCTTCTCCTCCAAGGGGCGATCGCTGTTCACGCAGATGTACCTGACCCATATCGACAGCGACGGCCACGACAGCCCGGCCATCCTGATCGAGAACGCGACGGCCGCCAACCGCGGCGTGAACATTCCGGAGTTCGTGAACATCCCCGTGGGCGGGATAACGAAGATGGATGCCCCGGCCACGGATTTTTACAGAATCTTCGACCTGGCCGGTGAGTTGGCTCGGAAAGGTGATTACGCCGCGGCCCTGGTGGAGTGGCGGAAAGCGGTGGAGATTGACCCTGAAGACGGCAAGGCCCGTTACCACCTGGCGTTTGCGTTGGACCAGCAGGGCCAGCTCAACGAGGCGGTCGCGCAGTACCAGAAGGCCGTCGAATTCGACCCCAACAACGCCGCCGCCTATTCCAGCCTCGCCATCGCACTGACACGCACGGGCAAGCTCGCGGACGGTATCGAGTCTTACAAGAAGTCCCTCGAGATCGACCCGAAAAATCCGATCGCCGAGGGCAACCTGGCGGCGGCGCTGATCGAGGCCGGGCGTACCGACGAGGCCCTCGGCCACATCAACAAGGCCCTCGAACTGGACCCGGAATTTGCCGATGCGCACAACTTGCTCGGTCTTGTCCTGGCCCGGGCCGGCCAGCTCGATGACGGCGTGGCGCACCTGGAGAAGGCTGTTGCCCTCAATCCGGATTCGCTCGAGTTCCGGTTTAACCTCGGCCGCGTGTTAGCCGCGCGGCACAGCTTCGCCCAGGCGATCCCGCAGTTCGAAAGGGCAGTGGAACTGTCCGGCGGCCAGGAGCCGCAGAGCCTGGAGATGCTGGCGGCTATGTACTCCGAGGTGGGACGATTCCCGGATGCTGCCCGGGTCGCGCGACGAGCGCTGGACCTCGCTACGCGCGAGAACGACAACTCGCTCGCCGAGACGCTGAGAGCCAGAATTGCCTATTACGAATCTCAAGCGGCCAAGCCATAGCTTCTCGTCACTGCCGCGCACGCCAGGCACCGG
>JALHUF010000542.1 GCA_022866195.1 Terriglobia bacterium | reverse complement strand
TGCGTGCTTTTTCTGGTCACGCAGCGGATGTTTCAGGACCGGCGAGTGGCGCTGGTGGCGGCAAGCCTGTTTGCGCTTCACCCGGTTCACACCGAATCCGTCGCCTGGGTGGCAGCCGTCACCGACCTGGAGCTGACCTGCTTCTATCTCCTCACGTTCTGGTTCTTTCTGCGCGTTGCCCGCCCGGGCGGAGAACGCTCCGGGCCGGCGCGGCTTGCCCTGGTGGGCGGCTTTGTCCTCGCGTTGCTCTCCAAAGAGCAGGCGCTGACGCTTCCCGTACTCGCGACGGTTTACGAGCACTGGTACCGCCGCGACCGTGCAGAGACAACCTGGTTCCAGAAGCTGTGGAGGTACTCCCCGTTCTGGTTGTTGGCCTTCGCCTATCTCCTCTTCCGGGTACGCTTCTTTGGCGCAGTGGCGCCCGTCCTGCAAATCTCCGATCTCAGCGCTTACCAGACTTTGCTATCGGCGGCGGCGCTGGTGGGCCAGTATCTCGGGAAGCTGCTCTGGCCCGCGCAACTCTGCGCCTTCTATGTTTTCCGGAGAAGCACCAGCCTGCTCGACCCTCGCGTCCTCGCCGGGCTGGCCGTGCTCATCATCATCAGCGCGATTTTCCTGGCCCTTTGGCGGCGCGCCCGGACCGCCACGTTTGGTCTGCTATGGCTTTTCGTGACCCTGGCGCCCGTTCTGAATCCGCGCTATCTGGCGGCCAATGTTTTCACCGAACGCTATCTCTATCTCCCGTCGGTCGGCTTTTGCTGGCTGCTTGCCTGGGGTTGGGTGCGTCTTTGGGATAGCAGCGCCGAGCGCCGGCCGCGCTGGCGCCACGCGCTGGTAGGCGCGCTGGGCCTGGTCATGGCCCTCTACGCCGCCCGCGTCGTGACGCGCAACCGCGATTGGCGAGACGATGTGCTGCTCTACACGCGGACCCTGGCGGTTTCGCCGAACGCCTACCACATTCGCAACAACTTGGGGACGGTCTATTGGAATCAAATGAAGGTGCAAGCGGCAGAGCGCGAGTGGCAGGAGGCGTTGCGGCTTGCTCCCCGAAACGCCATCATCCTGAACAACCTCGGCCTCGCGCAAACCAAGCAGAAGCGCTACCCGGAAGCGCTGGAATACCTCCAGCGCGCCATGCGGCTCAAGCCCAATTACACCGGGCCGCACCTGAATCTCGGCATAGCCTACGAGGAAATGGGTGAGCACGAAAAGGCCGAACTGCAATTCCGGGCCGCGGTGGCTTTGTCCCCGCTCGATGCCGAGGCCCGAAACAAACTGGGGAAGCTCTATTTTGATACCGGGCGGCTCGCCGAGGCGGAGGAGCAGTTTCGTCGCTCGGTCGAGAGCAAGCCGAACTGGACGGCTTACAGCAGCCTGGGCGATATCTATCTGCGCGGGGAGAATCCCACGCGCGCCGAGCAGGCGTTCCGCCAGGTGCTCACGTTGAATCCCTTCGATAGCCATGCGCACTTCAGCCTGGGAGGGATCTACGCGGCGAGCGGGCGTAGGAATGAGGCCATCCGCGAGTATCAAGCAGGTCTCGAAACCGATCCCGCCAACGTGCAGGCGCACGCCGCTCTCGAGAAGCTGAGGTCTAAAGGTGCCGGGCCAAAGACTCCGAAACCCTGACTGCCGGCTGCGTGCGCCGCGATGTCGGGCCGCAGCGCTGGCGGTCTTATGCCTCGTCCTGGCCGGGGTGACGATCGGCCCCGCGCCCGCAGCAGATCCAGCCACGGCGCTTGCGCAGTACGTGCGCGCGCTCGAATCAAGTTACCGCGGCGTGCAGACGCTGCGCGCCGAATTCACCCAGACGCATACCTGGGGCGGAAGATCGCGCGTCGAGGCCGGCACCGTCTACTTCGCGCGAGGTGGCGCGATGCGCTGGGATTACCGCCAGCCGAAGCCGAAGCTTTTCCTGGCCGCAGGGAAGCAACTGATCCTCTACATTCCCGAGGAGAGGCAGCTCACGCGCTCGGCCGTGAAGTCAAGCGAGGATGTGCGCGTGCCTTTTCGGCTGCTGCTTTCGCGCCTCAGCTTGCGCAAGGTGTTTTCCAGGATTGAGTTTGCCGACGCGGCACTCGCGGCACAGCCCGGCAACCGCGTCCTGCGGGCCTTCCCCAAGGGCGGGCAAGACGAGGCTTACACTGAGGTCTTGCTGGAGGTGACGCCCACGTTTGACATCCGGCGCCTGGTGGTTTTCTACCCCGACCGCAGCCGCATGGAGTTTACTTTCGACCACATCGAGCGCAATGTCACTCTGAGCCCTACTCTCTTCCGCTTTACAGCGCCTCCAGGCACGGAAGTGATTGACCAGAAGTGACTAACTGGTTTATTTTTCAATAACATTCCGGCTTCCGAAGCCTAAGTGGCCTGTTTTCAAAGACATTCCGGCTTCGTTCGGGGTTTTTTCAAGTAACTTTATTTTTCTCGCGCAGGCCCGACTGGACGGGCGAGGAAAGAGGCTCTCTTGGCGGGCTGGGGACGCCGACTTCAGTGGGCCAAGGTACGGACAATTGGTCGCATGCCGCAGCATACGGTATATTCTACCCCAAGCGCGCGTCTGTTGTCAGGAGGTAAAAGTAACCCAGTAGTAACAGAAACAGGCCTCCCGTCGCCGCTCGTGCCCATCGTCAGTGGCTGAGTTTGGGACTATCCCTATTCAGGACAACACGTAGGAGTGGATGGCCGCCGCCACGCCGTCCTGGTCGTTCGAGAGCGTCACCGGCCAGCCTGCGCCGCCGAGCCCAGGGCTGCGGTTGCCCATCAGGACGGGGAGCGCGGCAAACTGGAGCATTTCGAGGTCGTTAAAGTTGTCGCCGATGGCCATCACCTCGCTGGGGTCGATGCCACAGCGCTGAGCCCAAAACGCCAGCGCTGCGCCCTTGGAACAGGCCCGGTTCATCACGTCGAGCAGGGAAACATTGCGCGTGAGGTACTTGGTCCACGTCAGGTGAATGTAAGGGCCGGCGGGCGACTGCGCCAGCAGCGGCTCGACCGGCTCAATGCTCGCCGGCGGACCGCCGAATACCAACTGGACCGGGTCGGTGTTCAGCACGGTCTCCAAGTCCGTCACTTGCTCCAGGTCGCTGGCACTCTGGGCAAGGTACCAGCCAAGTGGCCCCGTAGAGACCGCGCCATCCTGCATCACCACCTGGCCCCGCCCCGGAACGTCAAAGAGCACAGCCACATAGGGCCGATACTCGCGGGAAATCACGAGCACCTGTTGAGCCGCCGACTTGGGCAAGAAGTTACGATAAACCACCTCGCCGGAGGGAGCGGTAATCAGCGCGCCGTTCGAGGAAATCAGCGTGACCGGGCAGGGAATTTGCTCCACGTACTTGCGTGCCGATTGCGCTCGGCGGCCGGTCACCACGGCCACGTGCACACCCCGGGCCGTAGCCGCCGCCAGGGCCTGCTGGTTGGCAACCGACACTTCCGACCGGCTGTTCAGCAGCGTGCCATCCAGATCAATCGCCACCATACGAATAGGCATAGGGAGAGGATTCTAGCATACAGCTTTCGCCCGCCGCGTTGCCGAAGCTCGTCTCACGTTGACCGTGCCTTACATGGTCGGTTAGACTTCGAGCCTCATGTCTTTGGTCTCGCATCTGGAGTGCGCGCGTTGCGCGAGGCAATTCGAGCCTGGCAAGGTTTATAACCTTTGCCCCTGCGGCTCGCCGTTGTGGGTCCGTTACTACCTGCGGCGCGTGGCGGGAAGGCGATTGCGGCAGCGCCTGGCCTCGCGCCCACCGCACCTGTGGCGCTACCGGGAGCTGCTTCCGGTCGCTCAGGAATCGTCCATCGTTTCCCTGGGTGAGGGGCTGACGCCGCTTCTTCACGCTCGGCGTCTCGGAGAGAGCCTGGGCCTGGCCAATCTTTATCTGAAGGACGAATCCCTGAACCCGACGGGGTCGTTCAAGGCTCGCGGGCTGGCGGTGGCGGTCAGCATGGCGCGCGAGCTGGGCATCAAGAAGTTGGCAATTCCCTCGGCCGGAAATGCCGGCGGTGCGCTGGCTGCTTACGCCGCCCGGGCCGGCCTTGAGGCGGTGGTCTTCATGCCGGAAGACACGCCGCTCGCCAACCGGCTGGAATGCGCGCTGCTCGGCGCCGAGGTCGTGCTGGTGCCGGGAAGCATCAAGGATTGTGCCCGCGCCCTGCGGGAGCGCTCAGAGGACGGCTGGTTTGACTGTTCAACCCTCCGCGAACCCTATCGCCTGGAGGGCAAGAAAACGATGGCGTATGAGATCCACGAGCAGCTCCAGTGGCGGGTTCCCGACGTGATGATCTATCCCACGGGAGGCGGGACGGGCCTGATCGGTATGTGGAAAGCCTTTGACGAGATGCAGGAAATGGGCTGGATCGAGCAGCGGCGCCCGCGCATGTTTGCCGTGCAGGCGACGGGCTGCGCACCCATCGTGCGTGCCTTTGAGCGAAGGGCTGAACACGCCGAAGAGTGGCCGGAGCCGAAAACCGTAGCCTCCGGCCTGCGCGTGCCTGCGGCCATCGGCGATTTCCTGATGCTGCGGGTGCTGCGCGAGAGTCGCGGCGGGGCACTCGCCGTGGACGACAGCGCCATGCTCGAGGGGGTTCGCGAACTCGCCGAGACGGAAGGTTTGGTTATTTCACCCGAAGGCGGCGCAACGCTGGCGGCGCTGAAACGCCTCCTGGCGGATGGCTTCGTCTCCGGGCAGGAAACCATCGTGCTCTTCTTGACCGCCAGCGGCTACAAGTACGTGGAAGTCCTCGAAACCCTGGTGTCAAGCGCGAAAAAGTAGGAGCCTATGGCGAAGACCGAACGTCTCTTTTACACGGACTGTTACCTCCGCGACTTTGAAGCGCGCTTACTGGCTGCCGAGCCGGACGCGCGCGGCTTTCGCGTCTATCTCGACCGCACCGCGTTTTATCCCGAAACCGGCGGCCAGCCGGCGGACCGGGGCACGCTTTCCGGCATTCCCGTCCTCGAGGTGATTGAGGAAGGAGAAGCGATTGCCCACGTGGTCGGGCAAAAGCCCGACGCAGCCGAGATTGTGGGCCGAATTGACTGGGCAAGGCGCTTCGACCACATGCAGCAACACACCGGCCAGCATCTGCTGTCAGGCGCCTTCGAGAGAATGGGAAACTACAAGACGGTTTCGTTCCACCTGGGCGCAGAAATCTCCACCCTCGACCTCGATTCGGACCGCCTGGGTCGCCGCCAGATCGAGGAAGCCGAAGAGTTGGCGAACCAGGTCGTGTTTGAGAACCGCGAAGTCCGGATTTTCTTCAAGTCGGCCGACGAGGCAGGCCAGTTGGACCTGCGCAAGCCGACCTTGCGGGAGGGTGACGTCCGTCTCGTCGAAGTGCCGGACTTCGACCTCTCGGCCTGCGGCGGCACGCATGTGAACCGCACAGGAGCAGTTGGGCTGGTCCTGGTGCGGAAGTTTGAGCGGATGAAAGGCGTCACGCGGGTGGAGTTTCTGTGCGGGAATCGCGCGCTCAAAGCAGCGAGGAGCGATTTTGCTTTGCTGACGGAGTCGGCACGATTGTTCTCCGGGGCGCTGGAAAACGTCCCTGCCCTTATTGGCAAGCGAGCCGAGGAGCTGCGCACCGACCTGCGGGCACGCGAGAAGCTCGTCAAGCGGGTAGCAGAGTACGAGGCGCGCGAGCTGTGGTCAGCGGCACCGGAGAAGAAGGGACGAAAAATCGTGCGCCAAGTCTTTGCTGCGGAAGACCACGATGAGGCCAAGATGCTCGCACATGCGGTGGCGCATCTGCCAGGGGCCGTGGCTTTCATCGGCGTGAAAGGCAAGCCTGCGGCGCTATTCTTCGCTCAATCCGCCGGTGGTGCGGCCGACATGGGCAGCATCCTCAAGCAAACCGTCGCCCAGGTCGGCGGCAAGGGCGGCGGCGCGCGCGATTTTGCCCAGGGCGGAGGATTCGACGAGGCCCGGCTTGAGGAGGCGCTGAGCGTCGCCGAGGGGCTGTTGTAGCGGCGCTCTGTGAGCGTCGAAATAATTGGCCGACCGGGACGGCGGTCATCCACGCCAAGGCGGGACAGGTAGATCGCCGCTAGGGGGACAAGGACCAGAGCATGGGAATTGAAAAGATCCCGACGAAAGGCGTGCTGGGTGGTTTGGTCGCGGTCGGGATTATGGTCATCATCGTCGTCGCGGTTCCCGCCGCGCGCTGGTTCCTGCTCATCACCTTGCCAGCCGGTATCCTCGTGGGCGTTGTCTTGTATCTTCTCCACCGCCAGAAGCAATAAGCCACAGGGGAATGGCTCTGTGTTGTAGCAGCGCGCCAACCCAGTCGTGAACCTATAGGGGATCGGCCCAGTCATTTCGGCGCTTATAGAGCGCCACTACAGAGACGATGGGGCAGCCCCCGCGCTTGCGCGTGGCGCCGACCTCGGGCCGGCAGGCAAGAAACGGGAAGGCCAGTTTCTCCGTTGCCATGGGCAGGCCTAGCTCCGCTCTTTGCCCTTGATTCGTGCCCTCAAGCCTTTAGGAACGCGCTGACGTCGATACCGGCTTCGCGGAGGATCGCGCGTAGGGTGCCTTCGGCCATGTCGCGTGCGTGGTGGGGGATGGTAACTTTGCGGCCCGTCGCCTCCTGACGCCAGATCTCGTGGCTTCCTGGACCCTGGCGGTCAAAGGCAAAGCCAAACGTCCGGAGCTTACGGGCGACCTCGCGATAGGTGAATCCCGCCAGGCGGCTCATCAGCGGATGCCCACAGGAATCCGGAGATCAAGGGGAGTGCGGCGGATTTTGGTGAGTGCGGGGGGAAGTGGGTCGCCGTGTTCGAGGCACGATTCCACAATCTTGCGCGTCAGCCCCTGCGCGATTTCCACCGTTTCCATCACGCTGCGCCCTTCGGCTACGAGACCCGGCACGTCGGGGCTGGCGGCTACAAAACCGCCCTCTACCAGGGGCTCGATGTGCAGGCGGATGCTCGCCTCGTCCACTTCAGCCACGCGCCTCAGGTGCCGTGAGGCCGCTTTGCGCTTCGTGCTCATCCTGACGCTGCTCCTTCTAAGCAGGGCCGATTGTAGCATGGATTGCGCCGCAGGTAACGTGGAGTTGTGCTCTAACATTGCGCTTTTTTGGTGGCCATTAGACAGAGAGAGTGTTCGGCGTGATCTCTGGCTCTGGCATCGCCCCAGACCCTAACGTTTGGGGAGTCAACCCGCAGTGAACCCCGCACCTGAATTGTCGCTCTGCCGGACTCATGCTATATTGGGAAAGTCCGTACCCGTGGGCGCGTAGCTCAGTTGGGAGAGCGCGGCGTTCGCAACGCTGAGGCCGAGGGTTCGAATCCCTTCGCGTCCACCAAGTCTCCCGCCGCGGAATTCGAAACTGGAAAATCGAAATCTGAAACTCGAAGCTGGGAATTCGAAAACCGAAATCCCCCTCAATCTGGAATCTCCCATTTGCCCTCCCCAGCCCCTGGTTCCCAGCCCCGAGTCCCAAGCGTTTCGACTGCCAACTGCCGACTGTTGACTGTCAACTAAATTTGCCCGGCCTGCCCCGCCATGTCTACAATGGGCCATGCAGTGTCCCAGGTGCCGCCAGGAGAACCCTGAACACGCCCAGTTCTGCACTCGTTGCCACACACCTTTGAGCTACACCTGTCCGGCCTGCAAGCACGTGCAGGCGCACGGCGGCCAGTGCGAGCAATGCGGAGTGGATTTCGCCAAGTACTCCGCCCTGCTGGTCTTCACGGCGCAGGAAACCGCCAGCCAGGCGCGGGAACGCACCCGCGCCCGCACCTCCATCGTCAGGCAAATCATCTTGCTTCCCATCACGGGTGGGATTTCGCTGGTGAAGTACTTGCTGGGCTTGCTGCGCAGGAAATAGCAGGGGGAGCTGGCAGCCAACAGTCTACAGTCAACAGTTGACAGTAAACAGCCAAAGTCGAAAGTTGAAGGTTGAAAGTCGAAAAGCAACAGACTACTAACGACTGACAACACCCAGCCAACGTCCTCAATCCAAAATCAACCGCCCCGAGTCCCCAGGTGCCACCTACTGTCTTCTGACTTCTGGCTCCTGACTTCTCTCTTCTTCCGAGGAGCTACTTGTTGTTCTTGCTGGCCATGTACTTCTTAGCTTTGGCCAGGAGCTCTTTGGCCTGGGGCATGCTTTCCAGGGCTTTCTGAACCAAGGGGTCTTCGGCGATGCCGATCTTTGCCGCCTCATTCTCCCCGTAGATCGCGGTGATCAACTGGAAGCGGACGCG
>JALHUF010000541.1 GCA_022866195.1 Terriglobia bacterium | reverse complement strand
GATGGGAAGGATGTCCCGCTGGACCCCCTCGCGCGACACGTCGGGCCCGTGGGACGACCCCTTGGAGGCGATATTGTCGATCTCGTCGACGAAGATGATGCCGGACTGCTCCGTGCGTTCCACCGCGGTCCGGGTAACCTGATCCATGTCGATCAGCCTGTTTTCTTCTTCCTGGATCAGATAGTCCATGGCCTCGGAGACGCGCATGCGGCGCTTCTTGCTGCGCGGGCCGAACAGGCCGGGAAGCATGTCCTTGATATTGATATCCATCTCCTCGATGCCCTGCGAGGAGATGATCTCGAACGCCGGGAAAGCCCGTTCGCGAACGTCCACCTCCACCTGCCGTTCGTCTAATTTGCCTTCGCGGAGTTGGGCGCGCAGTTTTTCGCGGGTGCGCTGGAACTGCTCGCGCTGGCGTTCGTCTTCTTCGCCCGGCGGCTTGTCGCCACGCAGGGTGGGGGGCGGCGGCAGCAGGAGGTCCAACAAGCGCTCTTCGGCGTTCTGCTCGGCTTTCTCCTCCACCTCGTCCAGTTTCTCTTCGCGCACCATGTCGATGGCAATTTCCACCAGGTCGCGGATCATGGACTCCACATCCCGGCCCACGTAGCCCACTTCGGTGAACCGGGAAGCTTCCACCTTGAGGAAAGGGGAATTAGCCAGGCGGGCCAGCCGCCGCGCGATTTCCGTTTTGCCCACGCCGGTGGGCCCAATCATGATGATGTTCTTGGGCAGGATTTCTTCCGCCAGCTCGGGCGTCAGCTTCTGCCGGCGGATGCGGTTGCGCAAGGCCACGGCCACGGAGCGCTTGGCCTCCGCCTGGCTGACCACGTGCTTGTCCAGTTCGGCCACGATCTGGCGCGGGGTCAGGTCATCGAACCCGGCAACCGTCTCAATACTCTCGGGCAGATAAAAAACCATACGCGATTCCGATTCTTAGCGAAGGTTGGCCTGGAGTTCCTCGATGCAGATCTGGTCGTTGGTATAGATGCAGATCTGTCCGGCCTGCAGCAGGGCTTCCTGAACGATCTCGCGGGCGCTCAGTTGCGTGTGCTTGGCTAGGGCGCGCGCCGCAGCCAGGGCATACGACCCTCCGGAACCGATAGCCACGATGCCGTCATCGGGCTCAATCACGTCGCCGGTACCGCTGACCAGGAAGGTGCTCTTATCGTCCGCCACCAGCAGCAGCGCCTCCAGGTGGCGCAGGGCCCGGTCGGTCCGCCAGTCCTTCGCCAGCTCCACCACGGCGCGGCTCAGGTTGCCGTGATACTCCTCCAGCTTCTTCTCGAAACGGTCGAAGAGGGACATGGCATCGGCCGTGCTCCCGGCGAAGCCTGCCAACACCCTGTCGTTGAAACACCGGCGGAGTTTGCGTGCCTTCTGCTTGACCACACTCTCGCCCATCGTCACTTGGCCATCACTGGCCATGGCCAGCGCGTTGCCCCGGCGCACACACAGAATTGTGGTGCCGTGAAATTCCGGCGTCTTGCTCATGTTCTCTCCAATTGCAGATTATAACAGATGAACCCGCCCTCAGCGCACCGGCGTGAAATAGTTGGACGGGTAATCCGCATTGTACTCGGCCGCCCTGCGGAAGACTTCAGAAAAGCGCTCGCCGTTCAGGAAGCGGGTGATGTGCATGGGCGTCTTGATTCCCTGAACGTTTTGGTAATCGCCGTACACTTCTGCGTACTCCTCCCATTCCCGCGTCTCCGGATTCTGGATGCGATAACTGATGCGCACCGGGAGGAAGGTGACCTTGTGGAGATACAGCTTCAGTCGAATCCGCCGCGCGTCGATGAGGTCCACAACGCGGACGGCAAGGTCGTCCACGAAATCCGCCCCGCCATCCTGGATGAGCACCCCAGGCTCATGAATGACGCGCCGCAACAAGTTTTCCAGCGAGTAGCGGTTGGCCAGGCGCCAGCGACGGATCTGCTCGGGTGGCTGCCGGATCATCCCGTAGCGATCCAATTGCCACCCGCGCTCGCCGTCGTTGACCAGGATGACCGGCTTGTCTTTCCCGTAGGAGAACCGCCGCCTCTCAGGGTACTCCACGGTGCTCTCAAAAGGAGCAAAGCCCGTAGTAGCTCCATCGGCAATGGCGAATACACGGCCACGTGCGGTCAGGCTCTTGGCCGCGACAAAGGCAGGCCCGCCGAGCGCCTGGACAGCCTGGTCGAGAAGTTCCTGGGCTTTGGGGTCAGTCCGCGAAGGCGGCGCCGGGGGATTCTGGCTGGCGGATTGTCCGCTCGCCAGGGTAGGGCGGGGAAGGCAGAAGGCAGCAAGCGGAAGGCCGTAGGCAGAAAGCAGTAGGCAGAAAGCAGCAGGCAGTAGGCGAACAGACAGCGGCCGTGACACTCCGAGTCGAGGTCTCTTTTGCCTTCCCGCGAACTGGCCCAACATAGCCTTCGCTGCGCGCCCAAAAGCCATCGCGGATTCGCTTCGATTATCACCAAGAATCGCCATACGACGTTCGGCCCCCGATGATTCCGGCACCGGTCTCCCGCCTACCACCTACGACCAACAACCAACAGCCCACGATCCACTGCCAACGGCGTTCCCCTTACCCGCACAGGACATTCCCCCCGTTGACGTTCACAATTTCACCTGTCATGTAAGATGCCATTTCCGAGGCCAGGAAGAGGATCGGCCTGGCGATTTCCGCGGGCCGGGCGAAGCGACGAAGAGGAATGGTCCGCAGCGCCTGTTGATGCTCGCGACGATTCCTTACCACCGGCGTGCACATGTCGGTGTCCACCCACCCGGGTGCGACGCAATTCACCAGGATGCCGTGTGGGGCAAGCTCTGTGGAAAGTCCTTTCACCAGGCTGATTACCCCGCCTTTGCTCGCCCCGTAGTGGGTGTGGAAAGCCTCGCCGCGCTGACCGGCGGTCGAGGAAACCACGATGATGCGCCCTGATTTCCGGCGGATCATGTGGGGCACAGCATAGTGGATGACGGAGTAGACGCCCTTGAGGTTGATGGCCAGCATCTCGTCCCACTGGCGCTCCGTCATCTGTTCGATAGGCGCGGGCTCGGCGTTCCAGATTCCCGCGTTGGCCACCAGGATGTCCAGCCGCCCGAAACGGCGCGCGGCTTCGGCCACGAGTTTCTTCGCGTCGGCCATCTGGGAGACCTCAGCGCGCAAGGCCACCACGTTGGGGGCGTGCTGGCCACAACTGCGCACCACCTCCCGTGCCGCTCCGGCTGCCTGACGGTAGTTGAAAACCACCTTTGCTCCCGCCTCGGCGAAGAGCTTGACGGTGGCCGCGCCGATGCCGCGCGACCCTCCGGTTACCACAGCGACTTGGTTCTCAAGACTGATCTGCATGAGCTTTGGATTGAATCATTGTTTCATTGAGCGATTGTGTGATTGACCGAATGCCCCGGCAAGAACGCGGATGACGCAAAGTCTCAATCACACAATGCCCCAATCACTCAATCACCCAATCGTCCTTCACCTCGCGGGTTGCCTGAACCGCGAAAGAACCTGATTCCGAACGCGCGCGGCAAGTTCCCTGACGTCCTCGCTGGCTAGGCCCGCAGTAGGGACTGCCGCATGCACGACCATCTCGACCCGGCCGGGACGGATGTGAACCGTATCGGGCTTGAGTACGGCCATCGTCCCGTTCAAAGTGATAGGGACGACGCGGACACCAGAGCGGACAGCCAGATGAAAGGCTCCCGCCTTGAATGGCAAAATCTCGCCCGTCCGGCTGCGGCCGCCTTCCGGGAAAACGACTACCGGGTAGCCCTCGCGAATCTTTCTCACGGCCTCTTCCAGGCTCTTGCGGGCTTCCCCCGGGCGGTCGCGGTAAACAGCGACGTGTCCCGACCGGCGGAGGTGCCACCCCAGGAAGGGATAGCGAAATAGCGAGCGCTTGGCCAGGAAGCGAAATTGAAAGGGCAGGCTGACGAGCAAAACCGGAATGTCCATCGAGCTCTGGTGGTTCACACAGAAGATGGCCGGCGCGTGGGGATCCACGTGTTCCAGGCCCTCGACTCTCACCTGCACACCACTGGTTTTCAGAATTAGCCGTGACCAGAAACGCGCGCACGCGTGTTGCCAGCGGCCCCGGGAGTCGAATAACGAGCCGGCCAGCGACAGCGTGCCCATGAAAGCCGTGTAGAGGTAAATGAGGTTGTTGGTGAGCAGAAGCGAGCGCAAATAGCTGAGAAAATCCTTGACCCCCGTTGCCGTCTGTCGCTTGCTAGCCGAAATGGCTGAGAAAGGTTCCATGTCGGGACTAAGGCTGCGCCGGGCCATTCTTGATCTCTAGTTTACCTCCGCGCAGTGACTTCTTGATGGCACCCACCAGGAAGAGGGAACCGGTCACGAGGATGACATCACCTGGCGCACTGGCCTGGTAGGCGCGCTCCAAGGCCCGCAGTGGCTCGGGTTCGATGACGAGATGGGACAGCTGACAGCGAGCGGCCGCCAGGATTTCCTCGGGAGCTGCGGCCCGCGCCTGCTCCGGCCGGGTCAGATAGACATCTGCGGCCAGGGGGAAAAGGATCTCGCTGATCTCCCCAATCGCCTTGTCGCGCATGGAGGCGTAAACCAGATGCAGGCGCCGGCCGGCCAGGTGTTCGCGCACAAAGGCGGCGACCTCGCGGGCTCCCGCGGGATTGTGTGCCCCATCGAGCAAAACCAGCGGGCGCTCGTGGATCTTCTCCAGCCGGCCGGGCCAGGAGGCGTGCCGCAGACCTTCCAGAATTGCCGCGTGCGAAATCTTCAGTCCCTCCTGCCGGAGTTGCCAGGCGGCCGTCACGGCAGCCACCGCATTCTCCACCTGAAACCGGCCGGGGAGCGGCATGCTGAGGTTGGAGAAGTAGTCGCCATTCAAGGCGAAGTCGAACTCGTAACGGCCTTGCTGGTGCCGGAGATTCGCCAGCCGGGAAAAGCCCGCCGTCTCCATCAGCGGCGCCCCGAGTTCCGCGCAGCGCCGGCGAATGACTTCCGCAGCCTCGGGATGCGCGCAGGCAGAAATTACGGGGCGGCCGGGCTTGATGACGCCGGCCTTCTCCCAGGCAATCGCGGCGTAGGTGGAGCCCAGGAATTCCTGGTGGTCGAGGTCCACGTTGGTGATGATGGCGACGCGGGGTTCCGTGATGTTGGTGGCGTCCAGGCGTCCCCCCATGCCGACTTCCAGTACGGCAAAATCGACGCGGGCCCGCGCAAAATGCAGAAACGCGGTGCCGGTCAGAAACTCAAAAAAGCTGGGCGTGAACTCCAGGGACTTTTGCCCCAGAAGTCTGTCCACCGCCTGCCGAATATCAGTGAACGATTGCGCGAAATCCTCATCCGAGATTTCGCCACCGTTGACCTGGATTCTTTCATTCACGCGAATCAGGTGGGGAGACGTGTAGAGGCCGGTGCGGTAGCCAGCGTGTCGCAGGATGTTCGCCAGAAGGGCGGAGGTCGAACCTTTGCCGTTGGTCCCGGCAACGATAGCGGTGGGATACTGCTGGTGGGGGTGGCCCAGGGAGGCCAGGATGGTCGTGATCGCCTCCAGCCCGAACCTCACGCCGCGCAATTCATGTCCCAGGTTGGCGAGGTAACTCAAACACTCGAGGTAGTTCATTCGGCTAAAACCGGCAGGCCCACCCTACCTGGCGAAATTGGAAAATCGAAACTCATCCCGAGGACTTCAGCTCAAGGACTCGCTGACGCGAGCGCGCAAGAATTCAGTTCTGCCCGGCGGCTCTCAGACCCCGAGAAAAGTCAAGGCCCGGGCGAGATAGGCCTTCATCTCCTTGCGCGAGCCGATGGCATCCAGCATGCCGTGCGCCAGCAGAAACTCGGAGCGCTGGAAACCCTCGGGCAGCTTCTGCCGGATCGTTTGCTCGATGACCCGCGGGCCGGCAAAGCCGATGAGCGCCCCCGGTTCGGCGATGATCAGGTCGCCCAGCATCGCGTAGCTGGCCGTCACACCCCCCGTGGTGGGATCGGTCAGGACGGAGAGGTAAGGCTTGCGAATCTCATCCAGACGGGCTAACCCGGCGCTGATCTTGGCCATCTGCATCAGGCTGATGGCGCCTTCCATCATGCGCGCGCCGCCGGAGCAGGAAATAATCACCAGGGGAAGCTGGCGGGCGATACAGCGATCGATGGCGCGGGCGATTTTCTCGCCTACCGCTGCCCCCATACTGCCGCCAATAAAGTTGAACTCCATGGCGCAGATGATGAGCGGCTTGCCTTCCAGCAAGCCCTCGCCGGAAATCAGCGCGTCCTTCAAGCCCGTGGCTTTCTCAGCCTTCTTCAAGCGTTCGCGGTAGCTCTTGGTGTCTTTGAAGCCGAGGGGGTCCGTGGTAGCCAGGTTTGCGTCGTGCTCGGTATAGCGGCCGCCATCGAGAAGCATTTCCAGCCGCGCGCGGGCGCCCATTTTGAAATGGTAGTTGCACTTCGGGCAACATTGCAGGTTGGCCTCCAGGTCCTTCTTCCAGAGGATCTGCTTGCACCCGTCACACTTCACCCACAGTCCCTCGGTCTGGACGCGCTTCTCCTGCGGTGCTTCCAGGGCCTTTTTCTCTTGGCGAAACCAGGTCATAGAGATCTCAGTATTCGATCCCGCGCTGGGCGGGAACGCCGTGCTGATAGGGATGCTTGACCTCGCGCATTTCCGTCACCAGATCGGCGCATTCGACAATCGCGGGATGCGCGCTGCGCCCGGTGAGGATCACGTGCACCATTTCCGGTTTCCCTTTGAGCGCCTGCACCACCACCTCGGGATCAAGCATCCGGTAATGGATAGCGTAATTGATTTCGTCCAGAATGACGAGGTCATACTCGCCGCTGGCCAGCTTTTCACTGGCAAATCGCCAGGCCTCCTCGACCAGCCGGACGTCTTCCGGGTCCGGTTTTTCCGCGCCCACTTTCACAAAGCCCCGGCCCATCGGAAGAATCTTGAAGCGCTCTTCGCCCAGCAGGCGCGCGGCCTCCAGTTCACCGTAGTGCCAGGAGCCCTTGATGAATTGCACCATCAGAACCTTGAGCCCCTGCCCCACGGCCCGCAAGGCTGTGCCCAGCGCCGCCGTGGTCTTGCCCTTGCCCGGCCCGGTGTGAACGATGATGAGGCCTTTCCTGGTTTCCGGCAAGCGGACCTCGCAGGGTTTTGCGCGCTAGCGCGCATAGGGATAGCCGCGCAAAATCGTAAATCCGCGGTAAATCTGCTCCAGCAACAGCGTGCGGGCCCAGTCGCTGGTGAGGGTCAGGCGCGAGAGCGACAGCAGCAGGTCAGCCTGCTTGCGAAAGGCCGTCGAGAACCCCTCCGGGCCGCCGACCAGAAAAGCTAGCTCCCGCGTTCCACGCAGGGCCTGCTGGCCGAGCCACTCGGCGAATTCCTCCGAAGTCCATTCCCGGCCGCGCGGGTCAAGGAATATCTTCAAGCTTCCGCCCAACTTTTCCAGCAGGCGGCGCTCGGCGGGCAAAAGCTTCTTGCCGGCACCGCTGCGGCCGCCTCGCGCCGAGGGAATCTCTTCCAACGCCAGCTCGCTGAAGTGCGAGATGCGGTCCCGGTAGTCGGCCTGCAAAGCGCGCAGGCGCGCGTCCTTCGTCTTCCCTGGCCAGATAACACGGAGTCTCATAGGGCGCTACAGGTTGCCGATGTACCGGCTACGCTTCGCTCTCGGGCACGGGGACGCGCTTGGCGGTCTTCCACAAGCGCTCCAGGTCGTAGAAGTGCCGCGCCTGACCTACGAAAATGTGCACCACGAAATTCAGGTAATCGAGCAGAATCCATTCGGCTCGTGAATACCCTTCCCGGTGCGCAG